>JASJIO010000105.1:0-66458 GCA_037625035.1 Amylibacter sp. | reverse complement strand
CAAGCCTCTTCACTAAAATAGGCGCTCATCCCTCCCACAACAAGAGGCACAACGCCCCTATCGCTTCAATGTTCTAAAAATACCTAGAACTTAACCTTCATTGCGCGCATCACGGCTAAACAAATAGGCAATAATCCCTACAAAAACCGCCGCCCCAAAGAACGCAAACAAAATTTGATAGGCCATCACAGGCTCTACATTTGGCGAAACACCCGCATACAAACGCCCTGACAAAGATTGAAACAATCCAGCCCCACCCATGCCAAACAGGTTCAACAAGGTCACACCGCGACCTGTTAGGTGTTCAGGGAAAAACGATTTCGCGTGCGCAATGATCACCACAAAGGTCGCACCGCAAATCCCGACAGCCGACAGCAATATCGTCGACACAACAACAGAACTGCCTGCAAACACCACCAACAACGCAACACTGATTAAACCGGCGATGTTCCCCCCCAGTATGATCGCTTTGCGCGACGGAATAAATCGATCCATCGGCCCAAAAATGAAATTCCCCGCGACCATCGCAATGCTCATCACCAATGTCACAACACCAATCGTCGCCACATTTGATCCAAACACTTCGTCCAGATACGGCCCCGCCCACAACCCACGCAGGCCCGCCGCTGGCACATAATTCACCATCATCATGATCAAAATCGGCCACATCACAGGCAGTTTCAACAGATCGAGAACCGACCCTTTGTTACTGCCCGCGACCTTGGCAGGATCGCGCACAAACACGCCCGCAAAAATCGCCACGCCCAACGTTACTGCCGCCAACACCCACATCGTCCCGCGCCAACCAAATGCCTCAACCGCCAATGTCAGGGGCAGCGCACTTGCGATATTGCCAATCGTTCCAATGCCCAAAGTCACGCCTGCCAACGTCGCGAAAACCGCAGGCGCATAAGATCGTGCAAAAATGTAATATGACGCCATCAAAACAGGCGAACAGCCAACCCCGATCATCGCCATGCCCATAGTCACATGCCAAGGCTCCACCGCCATCGCAAATACGGCTGCACCACCTGCACCTCCGATCGCAAACAAAACGCTCGCGGTAATGCGTGGGCCGATCCGATCCAGCGCCTCTCCAATTGGGATTTGCATCCCTGCAAAGGCCAAAAACCACATCCCACTGGCATTTGCCAAATCTGCAGGCGTTGCACCGATATCGACACCCAGTTCAGGGGCCATCACTGCCAAAAACGCACGGTAAAACTGGCTCAAAACATAGGCCAACACCAAAAAGACAATTCCTGAATTCATTTTGTAAAACTCCGCAGATTACGGCTCTACTGCTCGCACATACATCGCGGAAATCAAGCCCAGAACGTTCACGGCCATCAAAATCGTCATTAAAACATACGCCCCGGATGTTTCGTTCAAAACTGCGCCTGTTCCAAACGTCAGGATCGCACCCGCCGCCACAACCACCGCACCAGATAACCCAGACGCACTGCCCGCCAATTCAGGCTTTACCGACATCGCGCCAGAATTGCTTGCAGGCAGGGTCAGCCCGTTGCCCACACCGATGAAAACCACCGATCCAAACAGCACAACAGGTTGCAGATACCCAAACATCATCACGATCAGGCCAGCCCCCACACCCAAAACCGCAACAATGCGCCCCGCAACCATCATACTACCCAGCGAATATTTCAGCGCATATTGCCCCGTGAAAAAATTCCCAACGACAAAACCACCTGTGATCGCGCCCATGCCGATTCCCACCTGCACAGGTGATAGCCCAAAGGCCACTTCGCCCACCAAAGGTGCGCCTGCCAAAAACACATAAAACGCCCCGACAGAACAAGATTGGCAAATCACGTGCCCCCAAAACAACCCCGGCCCAAACAACTCTGGGTAAGTTTTAAATTGCTGCAAAAACGTCTCGGATGTGTTCTTGTTTGTCTCGCCCAGATCAACCCAAGCCATCACGAAAACCAACAGGCCAAGTGCCGCAAAAACAAAGAAGGTCACGCGCCACCCAAACGCCTGATCTATCAGCCCTCCAACCACAGGCCCCAACATCGGGGCCAGCGCCATAACCATCGCCACATAGCCCATCATGCGCGCCGCTTCTTTGGGCGGGGCCATATCGCGGATCACGGCGCGACTTAGCGCCATGCCCGCAATCACCGCACTTTGCAGCATCCGAAACCCCAAAAACATCCAAATATTGGCCGACAACCAGCACCCAACCGACGCCACCACAAAAATCGCCATCGCTGCCAATAAAATAGGCCGCCTGCCCCATCTATCCGACAGCGGCCCCATAATGATCTGCAACACTGCCGAAATTGCCAGATATCCAGCAATCGACAGGTTCACGATCCAGTATTCCACCTCGAACTCGCGGGCAATATTCGACAAGGACGGCAAAAACATATTCAGCGAAAGGACTGAAATGGCTGTCAAAAATACAAGCGTTATAAAACGCGGAGGTGTCGAAGCAGAAGAAAACAATTTTTAAAATCCATCAACTATAAATGAGGCTAACACGGCTTTTCACGTCGTGCAAATAACTTTCAAATCACACGCCTGTGCGCAATTACTTGCTGGCGTTGCCGATTTAGGCCCGCGCGTCGCCTTGACTTTGCCCCGCCGCAAACGCAAACCGCTGCCAACCCGAACAGGAGCATGAACATGTTGCCAGATGACCGCTTAATCGTCGCCCTCGACGTCCCCAACGTCCTTGATGGAATGAAAATCGCAGAACGACTCGGCGACAGCGTTTCGTTCTACAAAATCGGTCTGGGCATGCTCACAGGGGGTGGGCTCGCCCTCGCGAATGAACTCAAAGCCAGCGGCAAACGCATCTTTCTCGATATGAAGTTCTTTGACATTGGCGCAACCGTGGAACGCGCAGTTGTGGGCATCGCGCAGTACGATCTGGATTTTCTAACCGTACACGGCGACCCCCATGTGGTAAGCGCCGCCGTCGCAGGGCGCGGTGGCACGGATCTCAAAATCCTCGCTGTTACAATCCTCACATCCCTCGATCGCTCCGACCTCGATGATTGCCTCATTCAATCTGGCGACATCCAAAAACTGGTGATCGAACGTGCCCGCCTTGCGTTTATCGCAGGGGCCGACGGCGTTATCTCCTCCCCCCAAGAGGCCGCGCTCATTCGTGCCCTGCCAGAAGCAAACGGCAAATTGATCGTCACCCCGGGCGTGCGCCCAGCAGGTACAGCTTTGGGCGATCAAAAACGCGTCGCCACCCCGACCAGTGCAATTTCAGACGGCGCAGATCACATCGTGGTTGGCCGCCCTATCATCCAAGCCGAAAACCCCACCGAAGTGACACGCGCCATCCTCGCAGAACTCGCATCAATTTAGGTAAATCGAAGACACTCCAATTTGATCTTTAACCCCTCGGTAAGCCTGCTGCGTGATGGTTCACAGCAGAGAAACCAAAGGAGTTTAAGATGAATACGCACCTAAAGACCGCACTCGCTGCCGCTTTTGCCGTTGCAGCATTATCGACATCCGCTAACGCAGGTTTTGAACTGTTCACCAAAAAGGGATTTGGCGCAGGCGCCCCATCGTCACAACACATGCCCCCAGCTGGATATTCTAGCCAATGGTGGGTGCATCCATCGGGCTGCGAATATTCCAAAGCAGGCCGCCCGGGCGAAATCGTTTGGTATGTGATCATCAATAGCATCGGCCGACGCAATTGCCCTGGCGTGATCGTGTAAAAAGCGCACGCAAATTTTTTAAGTATTAACACAGGTACTGACTGGCGTTGGCAGCAGGGTTTTGCGATAAGACCCCATGCCAACGTCTGCCTTCTGTCGTGATTGCCTAACTGTTTGCGCGCCTAAACCGCGTTGCCAACACTGTGCCTCGCCGCGCGTTTTGCAGCATCCAGAACTGTTTGATCTGTCCATCGCCCACATGGATTGCGATGCCTTTTACGCATCCGTCGAAAAACGCGACAATCCCGAAATCCGTGACAAACCTGTTATCATCGGTGGCGGCAAACGCGGCGTCGTGTCTACGGCCTGTTACATCGCGCGCATCAACGGCGTGCATTCCGCCATGCCCATGTTCAAGGCGCTGAAACTTTGTCCCGACGCCGTGGTCGTTCCACCGCGAATTGACGCCTACGTCGAAGCGTCAAAACAAATCAAAGAAATGATGTCGGAACTGTCCCCCATCATCGAACCCTTGTCGCTCGATGAGGCCTTCATCGATCTTTCAGGCACCACCAAACTGCACGGCGCACCGCCCGCCATCATGCTAGCCCGATTGGTCAAACGCATGGAGGACGAAATCGGCATTTCTGGCTCGATCGGCCTGTCGCACAACAAATTCCTCGCCAAACTTGCGTCCGATCTCGATAAACCGCGCGGATTTTCTGTCATCGGCGAGGCAGAAACGCTTGACCTGCTCGCCCCCCTCCCGATCAAAAAAATCTGGGGCGCTGGCCCTGTCTTGCAGAAAAAACTCCACGCCGACGGCATCCAAACCTTCGCCGATTTACGCCGCCATGAACGCAAAGCCCTCGGCGAAAGATTTGGCTCCATGGGTGATCGGCTCTGGCACCTCGCACGCGGTCTCGATCATCGTCGCATCACAGGGCGCGACCCCGTCAAAAGCATCTCCAAAGAAACCACATTCTTTGAAGACATCGCCGATCTCGACCTGCTCGATGGCCACCTCTGGCGATTGGCCGAACAGGTGTCTGACCGCGCCAAAGCCAAAGAATACGCTGGCAAAACCGTCACCCTCAAAGTCAAAAAATCCGATTTCAAATCCCTAACCCGCTCCATCACCCTGTCCGAACCCACCCAAATGGCAGACCGCATTTATTCCAACGCCCGCCAAATGCTTGACGGCGTCGCGACGCAAGCCCCGTTTCGCCTGATCGGGGTCGGCATCAGCCACCTCACAAAACCAGACGAGGCCGATCACTACATGGATTTACTAGAACAAGACGCCGCCAAACGTGCCAAAGCCGAACGCGCCACAGACGCGATCCGCGAACGCTTTGGCAAAGACGCGATTTGCAAGGGTCGCTCGCTGCGCTAGGGTTTTTTTGAAAAAGTGCGATACTTGTGGTCAAATTTGGCAAACAAGGAGAATACAAATGGCCAAACACAACCCAGATGGACACAAAATCGAACACAACGCGACGGGTTTACCAGACACCCTAAAATCAGGAATGGAGGCACTGTCAGGGTTGGATCTTTCAGATGTCCAAGTTCACCGAAACTCGCACGCGCCATCAAAAATCGGCGCGCAGGCATTTCCCCAAGGCTCGGACATTTACCTTGCATCGGGTGGCGAAAAACTCATTGCCCATGAACTCCCTCACGTCGTTCAACAAAGACAAGGCAACGTAAACGCAACCAATACCCTCTCAGATGCTGAACGCAATGCTGTTCGGGCCGAAATCGCTGGAAAAAAGTGAACTCATTCTTGGGGGCCGGCCCACGCAACACCCGTTAATTAATTTTGGTTAACGCCAAAAGTGCCATACGCTTTGCATACCGTTTGCATACGCTTTGCGGACATTTTCCCACCTGTTTTCTGCTCCAAAAGCCGCTGTTAACCTTTGCTGTTAACCCAGCGAACGCTGCACTTACTTTTCTGTGAATTTCAGCTCAATTCTACGATTCAACGCAAGTGCCTCAACACTGCTCCCGTCCACAATTGGTTGGAATTCTCCAAACCCGTTTGCAGCCAATCGCCCAGCAGGAACACCCAAATCAGAGATCAGATATTTCACCACCGAAAGCGCCCGCGCTTGGGACAATTCCCAGTTATCTGCATAGGCCCCATTGCCCGACAGCGGCACTTTATCCGTGTGCCCATCAACCCGCAAAATCCAGTCAATTTCTGATGGAATTTGATCCGCCACATCCAAGATAATATTCGCAACTTTCGCGATCTCTGCTTGGCCGCCAGCGCCCAGCGTTGCCGACCCCGCACCAAACAGAATCTCGGATGAGAATACAAACCGATCCCCAACAATCCGAACACCTTCGCGGCTGCCTAAAACATCGCGCAAACGGCCAAAAAATTCGGAGCGGAATTTTTTCAAATCTACCGCTTCGGCTTCCAAACGCGCGCGTTCTGCGGCCTCTAATACAGCGGTCTTTTGCGTCTCGCTCACCAGTTTTTTCTGTTCTGCGGCCACGCGCGCCAACGCCGTGTTCAGGTTCGCCCCCAACGCCTCGATTTGAACCTTGCTTTTACTATCCGCAGCGCTCGCAAAATCAAGCAGCCCTTGCAATGTATCCAACTGTTTACGCAGCTCAACTGTCTGCTGGTTCAACAACGCCACCTTGCGCTGCGCCTCTAAATTGAAGTCCTGTTCGCTCGATAATTCTTGCCGTGCCACAGCCAGCAATGCCGCCTGTTTTTCGACCTCAGTTAACGTTTCAGCAGCCGCCAAATCTGCCTCCGAAACTTCTGCTTTTGCTGCCGCCAAAAGGGTCAAAGTATCCTCGGCATTTTTGCGCTCTGCCTCAAGCGCGAGCGTCATCGCGGTCAGCTCATCCTCCGCACCCTTCAGCTTTTCACGCAAGGCCGCCGCCGCCGCTGCCTCGGCCAATTTTGCCTTTTCAGCGTCCGATAGTCCATTCACCAATTCATCCAAACGCGCGCGCAATTCTTGTTCTCTCAACCCCTTTTGCGTCAACTCTTGTTGGCTTTGCGCCAATTCCGCTTGCGTTTGTTCCAGCGTCTTTTGCGTCTCTGATAGCGCGTTTCCAGATGTGCCCATTTGGGACAGCGCCGCCGTTAGCGATCCCCGCGCACCCTCCAGATTTGTTTCCGATTGTGCCAACAACGCCAGCGCATCAGCCAGCGATCCATCCTTCGCGCTTACATCTGCTTTCAAGTCTGCAATCAACGCATCCAACGCCTCAGTTCGGGCTGCCGCTAACCGCGCTGCTTGGGTGGTTTCGTCGATTTCACTGCGTGCCTGCGCCAAAGCCAATTGAAGCGCATCTTTTTGGGAAATCACTTCCAGATTGGCCGCTTCCAACGCGTCTTTATCCGCCAATAAAATCCGATTTTGCCCTGCCAAAGCCGCTTCACGATCCGCCGCTGTCGTTGCTTCTCCCGTCAACACAGCCACCCGCGATTGGCTTTGCTCGAGGTTTCCAGACAGGTCAGTGTTTTGTGCCAAAAGCGATGCAACCTGCTCCTCAAAATCTGCAATTTTCGCCGCCTGGTCGGATGTTTGCGTGGACAAAGATGCAATCAATGCCGCCTGCCCCTCAGCCTCGGTTCGCGCAGTATCAAGCGTGGCCGCCAGCGCCGTCACATTGCCTTGTAAATCTGCACTGCGCGATTGTTCCAAACCCAATGCTTGCACCAATCCAGACAGCTCAGTTGTCAACGAATCCAGTTCTTCGTCTTGCCCCGAAATGGTGTCGCGCAGCACAAATTGAACCACCATAAAAATGGTCAGAACAAACATCAGCACCAGCAAAAGGGCAGTCATGGCGTCCACAAAACCGGGCCAAATATTTGCTGAAAATTTATTTGCCGAACGGCGGTTCAGGGCCATGGTTTACCCCTTGTCTCCGGAATTATCCGCAGCGCCAATTGCCGTGCGCAACGTTGATGTCAGGCCCAGCAAATCACTGCGCAAATCGCTTACCGCGTCTTGGCGTCCGGCTGTCATTTCCTCCAGAATGCGCAGCAATTGCGTGTCGATATTGCGCAACCGCATCTTCGCTTCAGCCCCCCAAACCTCGTCGCCATCATTGCCTTTTAGAGCATCCACCATCTGTTTTTGGCCATAGGCGATCTGTTCCACCAGCTTATCACTGCTGCCCACAGCGTGCGCCGTACTTTCTGCCAATTTTTCAACAACTTGCATCAATCGCGCCACCCGACTATCGGTCTCGGTGCGCCGTTCTTGGCTTTGGCGCAGCAGGTCGTGCAGGCTCTCAATTTGATAGGTCGTGTGCTCCAACATGTCGGTAATCGCAAAGTTTTCTACGTTGCCCGACTCGCCTTCGCCCGATGCCACACCGATGCGCGTGATCGACGAAAGCCACTCTTCTAACTCGCGGTAAAAACGGTTCTGCCCACGCCCCGCCAACAGATCGAGCAGACCGACGACCAGCGATCCCGCCAACCCGAGCAGGGACGAACCAAACGCCGTTCCCATACCACCGAGCTGTCGCTCCAGCCCTGCCATCAGGTTGCCAAACACATCCATCGAGCTGGCACCCTCTTGGGGGGCGAGGGATCGGATCGTATCAACAACGGCAGGAACAGTGGTCGCAAGGCCAAAGAACGTCCCTAAAAGGCCAAGAAAAATCAACAAGTTAATGACATAACGCGCGATCTCGCGGCCTTCATCCAGACGTGTTGCAACACTGTCTTGGATGCTTTGCGTGCTCGTCGATGTCAGCGAGGTGCGCGCGCCACGTTTCCGCAATAAATGCGCCAAGGGTGCCAGTAATCCAGGTGCGCTGACGAACTCGTGCCCTGGTCTATCCAGCGCGAACCCTTCGATCCAACTGACCGAGCTGACAAGCGTGAACACCTGCCAAAAACAAGCCATAATCCCGAACACGAACACAAACATGATGAACCCGTTCAAATACACGTTCGCCATGAAAATCGGCAACAAGGATTGATATGAAAGGAATGCCCCAATCACCACCATCACGACAAACATCAACATCATGAGGATTTGGCGCACGGGTTGGGTAAAATGCGGGTCGGTTTGTTTATCTGCCTGCAACATCGTTATTTTTGCCTGATACTTGCTCGGGCGAATCTTACCCCGTCCCTCGCTTTATACCAAACGCTAAGTTTTAGCGAGAAAATCTAACTAAACCATTGTAAATCGCGCTAAAAATCCCCAAATATAACGGTAACAAACCACTTTTGGAGGAAATACTTTGGAACTTATGGGATTAGAATCTGTTGGCATCACTGCCATCGCAATACTCGTTTTCGCCGTCGTCCTGATTTTCATGATGGTCCGCTCAGTCCCACAGGGCGAAGAATGGACCGTTGAACGCTTTGGGCGATACACGCGCACCCTTTCGCCGGGACTGCGTTTCCTCATTCCGATCATGGATAAAGTCGGTGCCAAAATTAACATGATGGAAACCGTGCTTGATATCGACAGCCAAGAGGTCATCACCAAAGACAACGCGATGGTCGTCACTGATGCTGTTACGTTTTATCAGGTGGTCGATGCCGCTGCTGCCGCCTACGAGGTTCGCGATCTGTATCGGGGTCTTTCAAACCTGACGCAAACCAACATTCGTTCGGTTTTGGGTTCAATGGACCTGGATGAAAGCTTGTCAAACCGCGAAATTATCAATGCCAAATTGTTGTCCGTGATCGATGAGGCCGCCAATCCTTGGGGCGTCAAAGTCACGCGCGTCGAAATCAAAGACCTCGCGCCACCGCCAGACATCAACGAGGCGATGGCCCGTCAGATGAAGGCCGAGCGGAACAAACGTGCGGAAATCCTGACCGCCGAGGGTATGAAGCAATCTGCAATTCTAAAAGCAGAGGGCGAGAAAGAAAGCCAAGTGCGCGAAGCAGAAGGCCGCAAAGCCGCTGCCTTCCTAGACGCCGAAGCCCGTGAACGTTTGGCCCAAGCCGAAGCCGAAGCAACCCGCATGGTGTCCGAAGCCATCGCAGCCGGTGATATTCAAGCCATCAACTACTTCGTGGCGCAAAAATACACCGAAGCCCTTCGCGATGTGGCCGCTGGCCCGTCTTCAAAAACCATCATGATCCCGCTCGAGGCATCGTCCCTGATCGGCTCCATCGGTGGCATTGCAGATATCGCAAAAGCTGTCACATCTGGCAAAACATAAGGAGAGTTCATGCCCTTTTTAGACATACTCGAAGGCCTTTCTCCGTGGTGGTGGGTCGCCGCCGCATTTGCACTCGGCGCACTCGAAATGCTCACTGGCACGGCCGTTTTGATCTGGGTGGCATTGTCCGCACTGGTCATGGCGGGCGTTGTCGCCCTGATGCCAAACTTGTCGGGCGAATTTCAAATTACCCTGTTTGCCGTGTTGTCGATCGGATCAACATTCGCTGGACGCTGGGCTGTAAACCGGTTCGGTGATGGCGGTGAAACCTACGCCACGTTGAACCAGCGCTCCAACCATTTGATCGGACGCATGGCCAAAGTTCTTGATTTTGATGCAAGCACAAACAACGGTGCAGTCGAAATCGAAGGCATGCGCTGGCGGGCCACTTGGACCACAGGCCAAACATCTACATTAGGTGAAACCGTTCGTATCGTTCAAGCAAATGGCATGGTTCTAACGGTCGAACCAACCGCATAAAATACTTAGGCTGATAGGGTGCAAACTCTGTCAGCCAACCAATCCAACTCTGGATCGCTCAAACCAATCTTCGTCAAATGCTCCGCAGTATTGTACAAATATTCCGTATTTGGCCCACGCCCCCCAACCGCACTAGCGATCACTTGCGCCTGTTTTTCCAGCGCCATGCCACCACAATATTGCTCGTGGGCGGTATCAATCACATAGGCCACACAATCCACTTTGCGCCCATCGCGCAGCGTAACCGGATGGATTTCTTCCAGATACGCAGATGAAATCAGCTCGCGCTCGCGCAAGTAATAAATGGTTTGCTGTGCCATTTCAGGGGGTACGAAAAACGCCACACCGTCGCAAAACCCACCCTCTGCCGCATCCAACGCTAGCACCAAACCCGGGTCTTCTACTGTGCCGCGATGATGGATCGACCACATGCAAAAACTGCGACTAAATCCATCCATCCGCGCCACTTGTCGCTCCGAATATTCAAATCCTGGCAACCAAACCAGTGACCCATAACCAAAAACCCAAAATCCGTCAGTTACATTCATTACTATAGCCACCCTCTTTCAGGCTGCTATAACCCGCTGCAAACAGAAATGAAAAGGGGCCGCGCCGTGGTTCGTATCTTCTTTGGCTTAATTATTATCATCACCATCGGCTGGTCTGCTTATTGGTGGGTCGGCTCGACTGCGCAACAAACGGGCCTCACGGCGTGGCTCGATGAACGGCGCACCGCGGGTTGGGTTGCCGATTACGATGATCTGTCCGTCAAGGGCTACCCCAGTCGATTCGACACAAATATCACCAATCTAAACCTTGCTGACCCTAAATCTGGCTGGGCTTGGAACACGCCAATCTTGCAAGTTCTGATGCTGAGCTACAAACCAAATCACGTCATCGCGGTGCTGCCAGCTGAGCACGTTGTTTCAACGCCAACCGAACGGATCAACGTGAAATCAGACGTAATCCGCACCAGCCTTAAATTCGATGCAGACACCGACCTCGCGCTCAACGCTGTGTCTGGCGAAATGGAAAACGTGATCCTTGCATCGAACGCGGGTTGGACATCAGAAATGAAGGCCGCAAAATTGGCGACCCGTCAAACCACTGGCGTCGCAAACTCCCACGATCTATTCTTTCAGGCTGATGGCGTAAAACCAGCGCGCATTTTAACCAAGATCATCGACCCAGACAGCCAACTGCCCGATGCGTTCGACACCCTGCGCGTTGATGTTACAGCTGGCTTTGATGCCCCTTGGGATCGTCACGCGGTCGAAGGCAAGAAACCAGAATTCACTGCCCTCACGATCAAAGACGTGTCTGCCACTTGGGGTGAAATGAACTTTCAAGCAAAAGGCAATTTAACCTTCGATGCTGCCGGCTACCCATCTGGCAAAATCTCAATCCGTGCAAAAAATTGGAAAGACATGATCACGCTAGGCGTCAGCGCAGGTACAATCCCCCAAGATTTGCAAAGCACACTTGAAGGCGGCCTTGGCCTGTTGGCGCGCCTGTCAGGCAACCCCGATACAATCGACGCGCCATTATCTTTCAAAAACGGATTTATCTCGCTCGGCCCAATCCCGATTGGCCGCGCGCCACAACTGCGCCTCAACCATTAACGACAGTAGGTTCCGCCGCCCCGATGCTTAGCGACGTCAAAGTGGAAATGGTCTTGGTGAAAGCGGTTCGCGTTTGGCCCCAACACGGTTTTAAACGGTCCGCAGGCCTTTTTGTGCATCCGTTTTAGCGTGCTGCCATGGGCACGACTACGCCAGCCTTTCAGCACCAACATCGTCGTCCCGTCCTTCAAAACAAAACCCGCAATATCCAGCGCATTTCCCTTGGCATGTTCGGACAGACGCTCACCCTTGGCACTGTTGCGATTGCGACAAGCATAACCGCCAATCACCTGAACCTTAGCCAACCCGCCACCTTTTTTACCAACAGCAGTTTTCGCACCTTTTTGGATCCAAGAATAAAACGCCTTGGCAGTATCGCACCCAATGGAAACCTCGTGCGTCATCTTTACGCCGTCCACTTTCGTCAGCTTCACAGGGTTCGCGACACCGCACCCGCCTTTGCCAGCAATGCGTTTCACATGATACCCGTGAACCCGTTGATCCCGCAACCGGATCCCTTTTTGCAGTATTTAACCGCCTTTTTTATCCGCCCAGGTTTCGATGTATCCAACAAAGCCGTCTTCAAACGCCGCGGTCGCTTTTTCGGGCGCAACGACTTTGCCACAGCCTGCGGGCTGGTCACGGTCACAACCCCCGTGCGCGTTTTCGCAACAACATTGCGCAACGGATCGGTCTTGGTCACTTTGCGCGCTGTGATGTCTTCGCTAATCGTCTGTTTAAAAATGACTTGTTTGCACAGCGGATGCCGTTGCGGATTGCCCCACTTTGGGCCGCATTCTGGGCCGCAAAGACGCAAATGGTGCGGAAGTTTGCGTGAATTTCGCTTCTATCGCGGCAGGGCGCAAAACTGGGCGCAGGGATGTTTCTACCGCTTGCGCAGCCAGAATGCTTGGCACAAATGCCAGAATCGCCCCCATCAAAACGCGCCCCATCCGCATCTAGTTGTCCTTCTTCTTTCCACGTCCAAAATCATCCGCGTCCGTGTCGTGACCAGCTTCAACAATGCTGCGCCGAATGGCCCGCGTTCGGGTGAAATGGTCGAACAGCTGGTCCCCATCACCGTGGCGAATGGCGCGTTGCAAATCAAACAGCTCTTCTGTGAAGCGCCCCAAAATGCTCAGCGTGGCTTCTTTGTTGTTCAGAAAAACATCGCGCCACATGGTTGGATCAGACGCCGCGATCCGCGTGAAATCACGAAACCCACCTGTGGAAAAGTTGATCACTTCGCTGTCGGTAACCCGTTCCAAATCATCGGCAACACCCACCATCGTATAGGCAATCAAATGGGGCACGTGGCTGGTCACAGCCAGCACCATATCGTGGTGTTCTGGCTCCATGATATCCACCTTCGCACCCAAGACCTCCCAAAACTCTCTCAACTTGGCGACTGCGCCCTCATCCGCGTCTGGTGCAGGCGTAAGGATGGTCCATTTATTGTCGAACAATTCCGCAAAACCCGCATTCGGGCCTGAATTTTCGGTCCCTGCAATCGGGTGCGCTGGCACGAAATGCACATTATCTGACAGATGTTCACCGACCATTTCAATCATTTTGGCCTTCACCGAACCCACATCAGAAACCGTTGCGCCTGCTTTTAACGCTGGCCCAACTTGCGCGGCAACAGCACCCATCACACCGACAGGCACACATAAAACAACCAAATCCGCATCCACGACAGCCTCGGCAGCTGTTTCAAACACCGCGTCCACAAGGCCCAGCTCCAGCGCCGTTTCGCGCGATTTTGCCGTATGCGCATGGCCCACAATTGTTGTTGCCAGCCCAGCGCGTTTCATCGCCAGCCCCATCGAACCCGCGATCAAGCCCAGCCCGATCAACGCAACTTTTTCGTATATTTGTGTCACGCGACCCAACCTTCTTTGAATTCTTGCAAGACTTGCACAACGCGTTTGCAGTCTGCACCTTTGCCCACGGTTATGCGCAAACACTCCGCCAAACCATAGCTTTTCAATGCCCGCACAATCAGCCCCGCATCGCCCAACGCTTTATCTGCGCCGTCCGCCTCTGCCTCTGATCCGAACCGTGCCAATACAAAATTCGTCTGGCTAGGATCGCAAGCGATGCCCATGCCCATCAGTTTTTCGCGCAAATACTCTGCCCACTGCGCGTTCACCTCGCGGCACTTCTGCGTGTACTCCACATCGCGAACCGCCGCTTCTCCCGCCGCTAAAACACTGGCATTCACATTGAACGGGCCGCGCATTCTGTGCAGCGTATCCACGATAGCAGCGGGGCCATATCCCCAACCGAGCCGTAATCCACCCAGTCCATAAATCTTGGAAAACGTCCGCGTCATGAACACATTTTCGCGCGTCTCAACCAAACCCGCGTGCCCATCAAATCCTTCAACGAATTCCGCGTATGCTCCGTCTAAAACCAACAACGCCTGTTCGGGCAAGCCGTCCGCCAAACGCGTAACTTCTTCCTCAGAAATCATGGTCGCTGTCGGGTTGTTCGGGTTCGCAATAAACACCAATTTCGTGTTTTCATTTGCCGCTGCCAACAGCGCATCTACATCCGTGCGGTGATCCGTTTCAGGAACCGAAACAGGCGTCGCACCCGCGCCCTGCGCGCATAATTTATACATCAAAAATCCATGCTCGGTGAACAACACTTCGTCGCCCGCACCCGCATAGGCCTGACACAGAAACGAAATCAGCTCATCCGATCCGTTCGAGCAAATCACCCGATCCGCATCCACACCGTGTATTTCGCCAATCGCGGCACGCAGGTTGGCGTGATCACCCGACGGATACACATGCAATTCCCCAGCCACAGACCGATACGCCTGCTTGGCGTCCTCGCTTGGCCCCCAAGGGTTTTCATTGCTCGACAGCTTAACGGAATTGGACACGCCCGCAGCATGGCCTTTGCCACCCACATACAGCTCAATATCCAGTATTCCGGGCTTCGGTGTAATCCGCGTCATTTGTCTTCCCCTAAGGCTTGGGGGATATGTACCCGCGCCTGCCTTTCTTTGAAAGCGTTAATAGAACGTCTGCGGGTCGATATCTATGCTGATACGCAGGTTTGCAGGCGGCTTTATGCTTGCGTGCCAAGCCGCCAGTGCGGGTTGCATAACCACTCCCTTTGCGGCCTTCACCAATATCCGCACACGATGACGCCCGCGAACCCGTGCAATCGGTGCAGGCGCAGGCCCAAAAACCTCGGCGTTGATGCGGTGTAGCGGCTCTGCATTGCGCACCATATATTGTGCCACATCAAACACTTGCGCCAGATCAGGTCCACTCACGATAACGCCCGCCATACGGCCATAAGGCGGCACGCCAGCCAATTCTCGTTGCGCGGCTTCTGCTGCCCAAAACTCTTCCTCTTCACCAGACAAGATCGCCTGAATAACGGGATGTTCGGGTTGCAACGTCTGAATATACGCGGTGCCCTTTTTATCCGCTCGCCCAGCACGCCCCGCCACCTGACGGATCAGCTGAAACGTGCGTTCCGCTGCGCGTAAATCACTGCCTTGCAGCCCTAAATCCGCATCAATCACACCCACGCAAGTCAGCAACGGAAAGTTATGCCCCTTTGCCACCAATTGCGTCCCGATGATGATATCTGCTTCACCGTCCGCAATCGATCTGATCCGTTCCTTTAAGCTGCGCGCCGACAGGTGCATATCACTGGACAGAACTGAAATCTTCGCGCCCTCAAACCGCGCCTCTGCTTCCTCGGCCAACCGCTCCACACCTGGCCCAACAGCCGCCAGCTTGCCCTCAACTTCGCAGCTTGGACACTTCTCGGGCATCGGTTTTGTTTCGCCACACTGATGGCACATCAAACGCCCTTGAAACCGATGCTCGACCATCCGCGCATCGCAATCATCACAACCAATCTGAAACCCACACGCCCGACACACCGTCACAGGCGCATAGCCGCGACGGTTCAAAAACAACAACGATTGCTCGCCGCGATCAAGGCGCGCAAACACTTCGCGTGCCAACGTGTCCGATATCCAGCGACCGGGCGATAACTCATCCCCACGCAAATCAATCGGCTTCATTTCTGGCAATTCCGCCGCTCCAAACCGCTGCGCCAAATCATGGCGTTCGTATTTGCCCGCCTTCGCGTTCGCCCAACTTTCCAGCGACGGCGTCGCACTTACCAAAACAACAGACGCTCCACAGATCGAGGCCCGCATCACCGCCATATCCCGCGCATTGTACAACACTCCGTCTTCTTGTTTGTAAGACGGGTCATGTTCCTCATCGACCACAATCAACCCAAGGTTTTGGAACGGCAAATACAACGATGAACGTGCTCCAACCACCAATTGCGCTTTGTTTTCAACGACCATACGCCAACACCGCCGCCGCTCAGTTACGGTCACACCAGAATGCCACTCCGCTGGGCGCGATCCAAAGCGTTCTTCGACGCGGTCCAAAAACTCCACTGTCAACGCAATCTCTGGCAACAACACCAACGCCTGTCGCCCCTGTGCCAAACACTCCGCCACGGCCTCCAGATACACCTCGGTTTTGCCCGATCCCGTCACACCTTTCAGCAGCACGGTCGAATATTTTTGTGTGCCAACCTTGCCCCGTAAAATCCCAGAAACCCGCGCCTGATCATCCGTCAGCGCCTTGCCGTCCATCGACGCATCCAAAAACGGATAGGCCACATCGCGCGGAGTTTCGTATTCCACCAACACATTCTGTTTCATCAGCCCCTTCACCACAGATGAAGTAACTCCTGCCAGCTGCGCCAATTCGTTGGCGGTAAACCGCATCCCGCCGTGATCTTCCAACACGCCAATCACTTTTTCTCGCGCAGGCGTCATGCGGTCAGGCTCTTTATCCCCCAACCCGTAAATTTTTCGCATCCCGGGTGGATCCGTCAGCCCCGGCGCACGGGTTGCCAACCGCAACATTTGCGACATGGCCGTCAGCGTGTAATCCCCAACCTTGCGCAGAAAAATCTGCATCTCTTCGCGCATCGGCGGCACATCAATCACACTGATAATCGCACGGATTTTCTTGGGATCATAGTCGCCCTGCCCCTTGCCCCAAACCACGCCAATCACTTTGCGCGGCCCCAGCGGCACCTCGACAAATGCGCCCTGAAACACACCGCCCACAGGTGCTTTGTAATCCAGAAATCGGTCGAGCGGCTGCGTCGTTAAAACAGCAACCAACTGGCCAGCCTCAAAATGGCTCTGATCGGGGAAATTGGACACGATAAGCGGGGTTCTCATTTTGGCTAGGTTGCGATAAACCCCAACATGACACTCGCGCGACCCACGCGCAAGAAACCAACTAATGCCAAGGGGCCAAGAAAATGAAATTTTTCGTTGATACAGCAGACGTAGACGCAATCGCAGAACTGAACGACCTTGGGTTCGTTGATGGGGTCACAACAAACCCATCCCTGATCATGAAATCAGGCCGTGATATCCTAGAAGTAACCAAAGAAATTTGCGCCATGGTCGATGGCCCCGTATCCGCCGAAGTTGTGGCATTGGAATACGACGAAATGATCAAAGAAGGCCGCAAACTGGCCAAAATCGCAGAAAACATCGCTGTAAAAGTGCCGCTCACTTGGGATGGCCTCAAGACCTGTAAAACCCTGTCTTCTGAGGGAACAATGGTCAACGTGACCCTCTGTTTCTCTTCAAATCAAGCCCTTTTGGCTGCAAAAGCAGGCGCGACCTTTATCTCTCCGTTCATCGGTCGCCTTGACGATATCAACATCGACGGGCTGGAATTGATCGAAGATATCCGCACCATTTACGACAACTTCGCCTATGAAACTGAAATCCTCGCGGCTTCTATTCGCACCGTGAACCACGTCTCTGATTGTGCTAAAATTGGCGCAGATGTGATCACTGCGCCACCGAATGTGTTGCAAAACCTTGCACAACACCCGCTGACAGACCAAGGATTAGCTGCATTCATGAAGGATTGGGCGAAGACAGGACAAAAGATCCTGTAACGCCCAGAGTATCGAGGCGTATCGTATGACTGAGCAGGCGAAACCGCAGGACGCGGTGCGTAAACAAATTCTCCAAGACCCAAATCAGGTTTTAGAAGACCACGACATTATGCGCGCGCTGATTTCAGCTGATGAAGTCGCGCGCGGCAAAAACGTGGTCGATCTGCGCACCATCGCGCTTGAACGGCTCGAAGGACGACTTGATCGTCTGGAAGATACGCATCGCCACGTCATCGCCGCCGCCTATGATAATCTAGCCAGCACGAATCAAATTCACCGTGCCACGCTTGCGATCCTTAAACCCCATTCCTTCGCGGAATTCCTCGACCTGCTAAAAGGCGAGTTGGGTAAAATCCTGAACGTGGCCTCTGTCCGTTTAGTATTAGAAAGCCCTGTTGCGACCCCAGAAATGGAAGACCAGCTGCAAAAAGAATTCGGCAGCGGCGTATGTTTTTGCGCGCCCGGTGCAGTGACCGAATACATCACTCGTGGCCGATCCGCGACCGTGCGCCCCGTTACACTTCGCGCCATCCAAGACACCGATCCAATCTTGTTTGGCGATGCCTCGGACAAAGTCACCTCCGAAGCCCTGCTTCGCCTTGATCTTGGTAAAGGCAACTTGCCCGCCATGTTAGTGCTCGGCTCGTCCTACACCGATCAATTCACCCCACAAAAAGGCGCAGATTTGCTGGTCTTTTTCGCCAGCGCATTTGAACGTGTAATGCGCCGCTGGTTAAACTGAGGTGTCGGCCGCCACAGGCGCATTCGATCTCCTCCAGCGTTGGCTCGCCAGCATCGCCGCGCTGCAAGGTGCGTCAGAAAAAACAATCGAGGCCTATCAACGTGATGTTGCAGGTTTCATAGTTTTTCAAAGCAATCACTTTGGCGGCGATTTTGGCAAAACCAAACTTGGACAACTAAAAATCACCGACATGCGGGCCTGGATGGCGTTTGAACGCCGTCGCGGCGTAGGCCCGCGATCCCTCGCACGTGAACTCTCAGCCGTAAAATCCTTTTTCCGCTGGCTCGGCGAAGCGGAGGGAGTCGAAGTCACCGCCCCCCTTGCCACCCGCGCCCCAAAATTCAAACCACAACTCCCCCGTCCAATGGCCAGTGATCAGGCGAAATCCATGATCAACACTGTGGAATTTCAAACCATGGACGGCTGGACAGGCGCACGCGACGCGGCGGTCATCACGCTCCTTTATGGCTGCGGATTGCGCATATCCGAAGCTCTTGGCCTTAACCGCGACGCCGCCCCCCTTGGCGAAACGCTGCGCATTCGCGGCAAAGGCGACAAGGACCGTATCGTCCCAGTTTTACCCGCAGCACGGCGCGCAATTGACGAATATTTACAGGTCTGCCCCTACCCGCTCGACGCTGAACACCCGTTGTTTATCGGCAAACGGGGCAAACGCCTGAACGCGCGACACATCCAAAAAGCTATGGAACAAACCCGCATGCAACTGGGCCTGCCCGCCACTGCAACGCCCCACGCGATGCGCCATTCCTTCGCCACACATCTACTAGAAGCAGGCGGCGATCTACGCACGATCCAAGAACTTTTAGGCCACGCCTCACTTTCGACCACACAAGCCTACACCGCGCTCGATCAAGCCCACTTGATGGAAGTCTACAAAAAAGCACATCCCAAAGGGTCTTAACGCGTTTCTCGAAACGCCAACTTTCAACGGGGATCGCCCCCTCACCCGACCGTCACCCCAAATAGGCACCTCCGAACCTTTTTTGGGTCGCATTTTGCGCGAAATCCTTTATGAGAATGCCCATGACACAAAAGATTAAAGCCCTCTCCGTCCACCTTTTCACCGCAACAGGTGCCATTTTCGCAATGCTCGCGATGCTGGCCGCCGTCGATGGCAAATGGGATCTAATGTTCCTGTGGCTCGTCGTGGCGTTCATCGTGGATGGGATCGACGGACCGTTGGCGCGAAAATACGATGTGAAACAATTCGCCCCACAATACGACGGCATGGTCCTCGATATGATCATCGACTACATCACCTACATCTTTATCCCTGCATTCGCCTTGTTCAAAAGCGGCCTTTTGCCCGATTGGACAGGCTGGATTTGTATCCTCGTGATCACCTATTCCAGCGCGATGTACATGGTCGACACTCGAATGAAGACCAAGGACAACAGCTTCGCAGGCTTCCCTGCCACATGGAACATGCTCGTTTTGGTGATCTTCGCGACCGAGCCAAACTTCTGGATCATCCTGTTCCTCGTGATCGCCTGCGCCATCACAATGTTCACACCGCTGAAATTCGTCCACCCAGTGCGCACCGAACGCTGGCGTTGGCTCAGCCTGCCAATTGCGTTCATCTGGACATCAGCCGCCAGCTACGCAGCATGGTCAAACTTCGATCAAAACACGCTCGTGACGCTTTCGCTCACAATGACTAGCGTCTACCTTTTGGTCGCGGGCATCTTGCAACAGGCGATCCCCGCTAAATCCTAATTGCGATCACACCTGCCACGATCACAAACGCGGCAATTAACTTGCCCGTGTCTGCTTTGTCTTTGAAAAACAAAACACCGATCAGAACTGCGAACAACACTGATACCTCGCGAAGTGCCGTCACCAACGTGATCGGCGCAATCGTCATCGCCCAAACCGCGATCCAATAAGCGCCAACTGAAAACGTCCCTGCGATCATCCCCAACATCCAAATTCGCGGTGATTTCGGTAAAACAGCCCGCCCACGCAATGCCAACCCACCTGCTGCAAACAGAAACGCATCCAAGAAGAACAACCATCCGACATACCCAGATGCACTACCAGAGGCCCGCGCGCCCAACCCATCAAACAGTGAATATCCCGCAGTTCCCACGGCTGCCATCAATGCATAAGGGATCAACGCGCGTTCTTCGCCGTGTGCGAATACGCCACGCGCCATCAAGACAATGCCCAACCCAACCAGCAAAATTCCGAAAATTTGCGATCCCGTCACCACATCCGACAGGATCATCAGGCTCACCACCAGCACGATCATCGGCGCAGTGCCGCGCGCAATCGGATAGACACGGCTCAGATCACCGCGCGTGTACGCAACTGTCAGGAACGATTTATAGATCAGATGAAACAGCACCGACCCCGCCAACAACGGCCAACTTTCCTTTGCAGGGATCGGAAACACCGCGATCATAATCAACCCAATCACGCCATGCGCAATCGACAGCAATACCATGCCCTGAAACTTATCATCGCCAAACTTAACGATGGCATTCCAACTGGCATGCAACAGCGCGGCAAACAAAACAGCAGCAAAAACAAAAACAGACATGGGATAGCCTTATAAAAGCAGCGAATACGCCCCTTCGCCTTGCAGCAGTTTTACCTTCATCTCAACCCCGCCATCACCCAAAAACCCACCCAGGCCATCAGCTCCCAAAACACGGTGACACGGAATAATCACAGGAATCGGATTGCTGCCACAGGCCTGCCCAACGGGTTGCGCGGGCAAATCCAGCGCATTTGCAATGTCACCGTAGGTAAGGGTTTCCCCGCGTAGAATGGCCGACATCGCGGCATAAACCTGTTGCTGAAACGGGATGCCTTCGGGCGCAAGTGGTAGATCAAACCACTCCAACTCACCTGCAAAGTACGCCTCCAACTGTGCCAACCCGTCCTTCAAAACAGGGCTGTGCACGCCTTCATTCCAGCCATCCCAAACCAGCTGCGTAATCACACCGTCTTCTTCAACCAAGCCCAACACACCCACAGATATTATAATTTTCGCAACATTTATGCAGACAGAATGCGCCCTTCACATCAAAATGCAAAGCCCTGTTTCAATGTTCAAAAAATACCTGCGCCGCAGGCTTCAAAACCTAGTTACGCAGCCCGTCTTCATCCAACAAATGCCGCCCAGAACGATCCTCAACCTCGATCACCCACAGGTCTGGATCAAAGGAGCGCTGCCGCGCAACCGCCTCATCAACACCGCGCTCTTCACCCTCAGCCAACGTGAACCAAACACGGTTCCCATCCAGATCATAAGATCGTTGAAACAACGTCGCAGTTCCGTTCAGCGGCGCTTGTTTTACCAAAACCGCCCCCGCCGTAACATCGCCTTTGGCCGTCACAAATGCCTGAATATCGTTCAACGACAACCGCCGTAAATAGGCTTGCACCCAAAACTCGGTTGTCAATCGCATCAGCATTTGGTGTCTTTAAAATCGAGCCCCATTTCCGTGAACCGCTCAGCCTCGTTCTCCCATTTCGGGCGCACTTTAACTTGCAAGAACAGGTGGACCTCTACGCCCATCAACTCTTTCAACTCGGCGCGCGCCGCCATGCTTACGGACTTAATCGTTTCGCCCTTTGGTCCAACGGTGATCCCTTTATGCCCTTCACGGGTCACATAAATCACCTGATCAATCCGCACCGATTCATCTTCTTTCTGCTCCCAACCTTCAGTTTCCACCGTCAGGAAATAGGGCAGTTCTTGGTGAAGTCGCAGCATCAATTTTTCGCGCGTGGTTTCCGCCGCGATCAACTTCATCGGCACATCCGCGATCTGATCATCTGGATACAGCCACGGCCCCTCGGGCACCATCTTCGCCAGATAAGACATCAAATCCTTAACGCCGTGACCCTTCTCAGCGGAAATCATGAACACTTCGTCAAATGGGTAGGCCGTCGACAATTCTTGCGTCAACGCCAACAAGCGATCCGATTTCACCTTGTCGATCTTGTTAATTGCCAGCAAAACCTTGGCATTTTTATTCACCTTTTTGCCCAGCTCTTCCAAAATCATCTTCACGCCAGCACTTACACCACGGTGCGCTTCAACCAGCAAAACCGTAATATCCGCGTCCCCTGCACCAGCCCACGCCGCCGCCACCATCGCGCGATCCAAATTGCGCCGCGTGCGAAACAATCCTGGCGTATCCACAAACACCAATTGGCTTTGCTCGTGCTGCGCGATGCCGCGAATACGGGCGCGCGTTGTCTGAACTTTGTGCGTGACGATCGAAACTTTCGCCCCCACCAATTTGTTCATCAACGTGGATTTCCCCGCGTTTGGTTCGCCAATCAGCGCCACAAAACCTGCCCGAGTATCAGCCATCTTAAATCTCCAATTGCGCGAGCACAGCCTTAGCCGCCTCTTGCTGCGCATTCCGTTTGCTTTCCGCCGACCCAGACCCACTCAGCCCATTCGAAAGTTGTGCTTCTATTTCAAAAATCGGTGCGTGGTCAGGGCCAGTGCGCCCCACTTCCACGTATTTTGGCGGGTTCATGGCACGCGCCTGCGCCCATTCTTGCAACGTCGTTTTTGCGTCCCGCGCATCGTCTTTGGCGGCATCAATGCGGCTGTCCCACAACCGCAAAATCATGGCACGCGAAACTGCAAATCCTGCATCTCGGTATACTGCGGCAATCACCGCTTCCATTGCATCAGCCAAGATCGCTTGCTTGCGCCGTCCACCCGATATCATCTCGGATCGGCCCATTTTCAACGCCGCACCCAAATCCAGTTCCCGTGCAATATCCGCGCAGGTTTCTTTGCGCACCAGCGCGTTAAACCGTGGGGCCATTTGGCCTTCCGATGCGCTTGGATCACGATCTGACAACGCCTCGGCAATTACCAAACCCAAAACGCGGTCGCCCAAAAACTCCAACCGCTGATTGTCACTGCGCGTTGTGGACGACAGCGACGAATGCGTCACCGCTTGAATCAGAAATTCTGGCTCTGCGAAATCATGCCCTAATCGAGCACTAAATTCACGAAGCTCGGCTGCCAGCTTCAATTCAGGCTCTTGAAAAAGCGATCACCGCGCCACGTCCAAAACGCTAGGATCGATGTACCCGCACTGGAAAAGATCACACGGTCCGCACGTCCAACCAGATAGGACGCAGGCACAAAGCCAACACCATTTGGCTGGCGATAACGGCTGTCCGTGGAATTATCGCGGTTGTCACCCATGAAGAAATACTTCCCCGCAGGAACCGAAAATACAGGCGTGTTGTCGCCTTGGCCCAAACCGATATCTAACGTCTGAAAGGATTTCCCCTCAGGCAGCGTTTCCGTGAACAGCGCCTTGTTACACGCCGCGCCCTCGCCAACCGTGCCATTGCCACACCGCGGTCGGTTGCGCATCGGGCCTTGGGATTCAAACGTCTCGCTAAAGATGCCATTTGCAACCCGTGGAACTTCAACACCGTTGATGCTCAACACGCCGTCATTCACTTGAATTTTGTCACCGGGCAAACCGATCAAACGCTTGATGAAATCTGCTTCGCTAGAAGGATGTTTAAACACGACGATGTCGCCGCGTTTTGGCTCTCCCGCCCAAACGCGCCCATCCCAATCCTTGGCAAAGCCACAGAAATCCATGCCCCGAATGGTGGGGCAAGACGCCCAGCTGTATCCATAAGCGTGTTTATTCACGAACAGGAAATCACCGATCAACATGGTTGATTTCATCGAACCCGATGGAATCCAAAACGGTTGAAACAAGATCGTCCGAATGATGCCAGCAATGAACAAAGCCCAAAAAACGGTTTTGAACGTTTCCACAATTGGGCCTGATTTCTTTGTTTCTTCTGCCATAACTATCGCCTGTCTGTTTGCTTAATCGCTACATGGCCCCTGCAAGGGGTTTAGTCAACCTGCGCTGCTGCCACAGGGCTGGCTTCAATCACCACAAACGCCTGCGCCCAAGGGTGATCGTCGGTCAATGAAACATGCACCACCGCCGTATGCCCAGCTGGCGTCATTTCCGCCAACCGCTCTGCCGCCCAACCCGTCAATTTCATCACAGGCTGCCCTGTGCGCAGGTTCGAAACGGACATATCTTTCCACGAAATCCCCATCGCCAAGCCAGTACCCAGCGCCTTTGAACACGCTTCCTTGGCGGCCCAACGCTTGGCATAGGTTCCCGCCTCATCCTTGCGACGCGCAGCCTTGGCTTGTTCCACATCCGTGAAAACCCGATTGCGAAACCGATCGCCAAACCGCTCCAGCGTGCCCGCAATGCGTTCAATATTCGCAAGGTCTGTTCCGATTCCAAGGATCATGACAACCTCGCTGTCAGTATTTTCACGCTCGCAAAGCCAAAGAACCCTGCAAAGGCGAAATCAAACCAGCGTCGCGCGCGGCTATATCCTTGCACAATCTTTGGCGTTGAAAACAGCAGGGCATAGCCAATGAAAATCAGGATCGACCCTGCATACAAAACACCAAAATACCCGAAAAAATCCACGATGCTCGCGTTGCTCGGCGCAACGATTGCGTAAATCGAACCCCAGCTTAAAATTGCTTTCGGGCTGGTAATATGCAGTGCCATGCCCTTGGCAAACAGGGTTTTGGCCCCACCAGAAAACGGCGTGCCACTTACAACGCCACTCAGCTTTACCGCAGACCGAAGCGCCTTGATCGCCAACCACAACAGATACCCAGTACCAAAATAACGTATCACTTCAAACACCCAAGCATTCGCCAGCATGATCGCGCTTAATCCCAGCGCCGCCGCGATGCCCCAACTGGCACTGCCCGCCAAAATACCCAAACTTACCATCAATGGCGCGCCGCGCCCCCGTTGCATTGCCGTTCCAGCAATCGACATGGTCGCAGCCCCAGGGCTCCCACCCGCCATAAGCCAGCCAAGCCAGATCAACATGAACTCAAAAGTAAACATCAGACCTCCATTCACTGGGCCGAACGCGCTACATCCATCAAAACCCGCATCCGCAGAATGGCATTTTCCATACCCGTGAAAATTGCCTCACCGATCAGGAAATGCCCGATGTTCAACTCCTGAATTTCTGGCAACGCCGCAATCGGCTTCACTGTATCAAACGTCAGCCCATGCCCCGCATGAACCTCCAACCCCAGATCAGCACCAAACTTTGCCATATCCCGCAGCTTTGCAAATTCAGCGTCCCGTTCCTCGAACCGCCCCTCGGCATGGGCATCGCAATACGCACCCGTGTGCAATTCAATCACAGGCGCACCGATCCGCGCAGCGGCTTCGATCTGGCGTTGATCTGCCGCGATAAAAATCGATACCCGACAGCCCGCATCGCGCAACGGCGCAATAAAATGCGCCAGTTTGTTTTCTTCTCGCGCCACTTCCAAGCCACCCTCAGTCGTGCGTTCTTCGCGTTTTTCTGGAACAATACAAACCGCGTGTGGGGTGTGGCGCAGCGCAATCGCCAGCATCTCATCCGTTGCGGCCATTTCGAAATTCAACGGAACCGTCAGCCCCTCAACCAGGGCTTCGATATCTGGATCGGTGATATGACGACGGTCTTCGCGCAGATGCGCCGTGATGCCATCCGCGCCCGCAGATTCAGCCAAAAGGGCCGCGCGCAACGGGTCAGGCGTATCGCCGCCCCGCGCATTTCGCACCGTTGCAACGTGATCAATATTCACACCAAGTCGTAATTTACCAACCGACATGAAACACTCCTAATTCTGCTTTTTTTGCGTTTTATTCTACATTCTGTTCTGCGTTTTGCTGCCGCTTGGTCCGCAATTCCTGGAACTTTGCCATCATCGCACCTTTGCGGCGCTTTTGATACGCACCGATCATTGGCTTAGAGGCGAAATAAATCGCCACGGCACAGATAAACCCGGGCGCAAGTCCACCGACAAAATAGGGCAGAAACACATCGAAAAACACGGCATAGACGCCTTCCCACGGGCTTGGCGCATAACCAAACAACGACCATGTGTTGGCCCAAATTGTTCCCCAAGTTTCTGCAATCCCGTGTTTGACCTTTGCCCAAACCTTTTCTTCGTTGCCGAACCCTAAAATCCAAAGACCCAACCGATAACTGGTGGCCGCAATGAACGGGAACGTCACTGGGTTTCCAAAAAACGTTCCAAGCAGCGAAGACAGGATATTGCCCCGCAAAACAAAGGCCAAACCGACCGCCAAGAAAAAATGCAGCCCAAAGAAAGGTGTAAACGTCACGAACGTCCCACAGGCAATGCCGAGTGCGATTTTATGAGGCGTGTCCGGCAGGCGTTTAATACGGTGTTTCACATACTCAAAGGCGCGCTTCCATCCCGATTTAGGATAGAAAAACTCGGCAACATTTTGCAGCCACGTCCTTTGATTTCGCCGTTTAAACACGCTAGGCGCACCTTTTCAATTACTGTCAAAAGTCTTAACGCTCCCAAACCCGTAGCGCTAGGACTGCCAGATCAATCTGACTGATAATTTCGGTTTTTGCGCAACACTTGCGCCACGTCCGAATCGGCTTCTACCGCTGTTAGGACATGCATCAGGTGTTCCACATCGCGAACCTCTATATCAATTGTCATTCTGTAAAAATCGGGTTTCCGATCCGTGAACTCTAGGTCTGATATATTCGCGTTTTGCTCACCTACAAGGGTACAGATGCGACCAAGTACACCTGCGTCGTTTGTCATCGTCACTTCTATGGTCGCACTTTGATCTGCAGTACGGCCGCCTTCGGGCCAATGCAAATCAATCCAACGCTCTGGTTCTTTTTCGTAATCGATCAGTTTTTCGCAATCAATACGGTGCACCAAAACGCCTTTTCCGCGCGTCGCGATCCCGACGATCCGCTCCCCAGGCAGGGGCTGACAACATTCAGATGGTTGCGCATATTGATCTGCCGCAAGCCCAACAATCCGCTCCGTTGGTTCCTCTGCGTCAACTTCGTTAACACGCACCAATTCGGGATACAGAACTTCGACCAACGCGCGGCCCGTCATCTCGGCACTGCCGATTCTCGCCAGCAATTCCTCGCTGGTGTTTATCCCCATATGCGCCGCCGCAGTTGTCAGCGCTTTATCCGTCGCCTTTTTGCCAACACGTTCTAACGCCACACGCGCCAATTCACGGCCCAAGCGCACAAATCCTTCGCGGTGTTCTTCGCGCAACGCCTTGCGGATCACAGATTTCGCACGCCCCGTTACGGCAATATCCATCCACGTGGATTGCGGTCGTTGCCCGTCCGCCGTTGTTACCTCGACCGATTGCCCATTGCGCAGCCGCGTCCACAAAGGAACCCGCCGCCCATCCACTTTGGCCCCCACACACGCAGACCCGATTCGGGTGTGAATGGCATAGGCGAAATCGATCGGCGTAGCACCGCGCGGCAATTGGATCACCTCGCCTTTAGGCGTAAAGCAAAACACCTGATCCGCGAACATATCCAACTTCACATGCTCAAGAAATTCCTCGTTCATGTCGTTGTTGGCAACGTGTTCCGTCAACTCTGCCAGCCACTTGAACGGGTCCACCGCAAACGGGTTTTCCACACGTTCACCATCACGATAAGACCAGTGCGCCGCAACGCCAGCTTCGGCAACATCGTGCATTTGCTGCGTGCGGATTTGTATTTCCACGCGCTTGCCATCACGCCCAGAAACGGTTGTGTGGATTGAACGATAGCCGTTATTTTTGGGCTGACTGATATAATCTTTGAAACGGCCCGGAACCGCATACCAACGTTGATGCACCAACCCGAGCACCGAATAGACCTCGCTTTCGGTTTTCGTGATAATCCGAAACGCAAAGATATCCGAAAGGCGCGAAAACCCTTCTTTCTTTTCCTCCATCTTACGCCAGATGGAATAGGGCTTTTTCTCGCGCCCTAGAACGGTTGCTTCGATGTCCGCCTTGGCCAGCACATCGCGAATATCTTGGATAATTTGCGGCGTCACATCGCCAGTTTCTTTGCGCAGCGTCAGGAAACGGCGCATGATCGAATTGCGTGCTTCTGGGTTTAGCACCCGAAACGACAAATCTTCCAGCTCTTCGCGCATCCACTGCATACCCATGCGACCCGCTAAAGGCGCGTAAATATCCATCGTCTCGTGGGCTTTGCGCTCCTGCTTCTCGCTATACATGTGTCGAATTGTACGCATGTTGTGCAAACGGTCGCTCAGCTTAACTAGAATCACTCGCACGTCTTTGGACATCGCCAATAACAGCTTGCGAAAGTTCTCGGCCTGTTTGTTATCCTTGGACGACAATTCCAGATTGGTCAGCTTGGTCACGCCGTCCACCAGTTGCGCCACTTCGGTCCCAAACAGCTTTTCAACTTCGTGGTAGGTGGATTTGGTGTCTTCGATCGTGTCGTGCAACAACGCGGTGATGATCGTGTCATCGTCCAAACGCTGCTTGGCCAAGATTATGGCAACAGCGATTGGGTGCGTGAAATACGGTTCACCCGAATGGCGAAACTGGCCTTCGTGCATCGCCTTGCCGTAATCATAGGCCGCTTCAATACGGGCCGTGTCACAGCTTGGATTATAGGTCAGCATCAGGTCAACTAAGACCTGAGCACCCAGCATTTCTTGGTTTTTTTGAACGTCAGGCCGCACGGGGCCTTACTTCATTTCTTGCGCTTCCATCAGCGCACGCAACAGGTTTTCCTCGGACATATCGTCCTCTGGTTTGTCCTGTTCTGTACCCATCAGCAACGCCATTTGATCTTCTTCTGGCTCATCAACCTCGATCTGAGTTTGATGGCTTTCGATCGCGGCTTCACGCAAGGAATCAGATGTCAGCGTTTCTTCTGCAATTTCGCGCAGCGCAACAACTGGGTTCTTGTCGTTATCCCGTGGAATGGTAATTTCCGCACCAGTGGAGATTTCGCGCGCACGATGTGCCGCCAACATGACCAATTCAAAACGGTTTGGAACTTTGTCGACGCAGTCTTCTACAGTTACACGAGCCATGGGGCACTCCGGTATTTCAGGATATCAAGGCTGCGCAAGTAGCCCGTTTCCGTTGGGATTGCAAGGGCAAAGCCACGAAAAAAGACGTGGGCCAAGTACAGAAAGTTACCGTTTGTAGGGGCGAATTTCGTCCAACGCATCGCCGCTAAACCGCGCTAACATTTCTGTCACTGACACACCTGTTATGGGATGAACCCAATTTGGCGCCACATCGCACAGCGGAACCAGCACAAACGGGCGGTCCTGAACACGCGGATGGGGCAATATCAGCTGCTCCGGTGCATGTTTCATCTGGTCTTCCAGGGGCAAATCGCGCCACTTTGTATGAACATCTAAATCAGGCGCAACTTGGCCGCCAAAATCAATCAGATCCAAATCCAAAGCCCGCGCTTCCCAGCGCTTGTTTCGGGTGCGCCCGAACTCGGCTTCAATCCCGTGCAATACCGCCAACACTTCCACGGCACTCAGCGCCGTTTCGCCGCGCACCACCCCGTTAATAAAGTCAGGCCCTGATTCTTTTGGAAAAGCGGGCGTTTGATAAAATCCGCTCACCTCCACTCTGAATAGACCATTTCTTGACAATGCACTTAATGCGCCGTCTATTAACTCTGCTGAGACCCCAAAATCGCTCGAAAGGTTAGATCCGAAGGAAATTATGCTAACAGATTTTTCACTTCTTTGATTTTTTAGTTGCAGTACCAAATTTTTTACCTATTTTCCCATCAGTTTCGCTGGGCTGACAACACGCCAATACTCGACACCGCTCCAGCTTAACAGACATTTTGAAAGGACTATTATGTTTTATCGCGACGAGCGTCTGGCATTGTTCATTGACGGCTCAAATTTGTATGCAGCCGCCAAAGCACTTGGCTTTGACATCGACTACAAACTTCTCAGAACAGAATTTATGCGACGCGGGAAATTACTCCGAGCGTTTTATTATACTGCTCTGCTGGAGAGTGAAGAATATTCACCGATCCGCCCGCTTGTGGATTGGCTGAATTACAACGGCTTTAATATGGTGACTAAGCCCGCCAAAGAATACACCGACAGCATGGGTCGCCGTAAGGTTAAAGGTAACATGGATATCGAACTTTGTGTCGATGCTATGGAACTTGCACCGCACATCGATCACATCGTTATCTTCTCTGGTGATGGCGACTATCGCCCGCTGGTGGAAAGCCTGCAACGCAAAGGCGTTCGCGTATCCGTGGTTTCCACGATCCGCAGCCAACCTCCGATGATCTCGGATGATTTGCGTCGCCAAGCAGATAACTTCATCGAACTTGATGAACTGCGCGATGTTATTGGCCGCCCACCGCGCCCGGATGCACCCGAAATGCACGGGGCAGCGCCTGAAATGGAATCAGAAGACTAAACCTCTTCAACTTCAAACGAAAAAACCCGCCTCACTGGCGGGTTTTTTTATGCACCAATATCATTCGCTCTTTTTGCGCCAAACCGATGGGGCCACACCCTTTACCCGTAAAAACTCGCGGTTAAAGTTGGATTTCGTGTTGAACCCACATTAAAACACCACTTCGGTAATGCTGATATTTGTGGCCTGCATCACACGGCACGCCTCTTGGATCCGCAATCCATTCACATATTGCGACACATTTAGATCCGTCGCCTGATAAATCGCCTTGGACACATCACGCGCAGGCATGTGCAACCGCCACGCCATACGCGATAGATTGATATCGGGATCCGCAAACAAGCGTTCGGCCCGCACCAATTCATCCACCTTTGGAAACATCAACGCCTGTTCAGCGTAACCTTGATCTTGCTTGGGCTTGCGGCGCGAATACAGCACCCACATTAACACAAGAACAGCCAAAGACGCCGTCGATGCAATTCCTGCAATCCGCCCTGTATTAGCGCCACTGCTCACCAAGAAATCATACCCGATCAACACATCCGTGATCCCGGACACAAACAACACCGCCGCCACGATCCACATCAGCGATACGGCAACGCGGGCATTGTTCAGATTAACCCACGCCAATCCATCGCTCCCCATCAACGCCAAGCGCACCAACAGCCCAACATAAATCAGGTTCGCAAAACCCAATGATAAATCCAGCGCTTCGATCCACAGCGGTATCGAAAAGCACAGCGCTAGAAACGGCAGCAGATGTACACAAACAGGCCAATTGAACGCGGGGCGGCGAAACGCCAAATACCCGAGCGGCGGCAACAACGCCGCAGTAAACGGTTGCACTTCGCGTAACATGTCTTTGCGATAGCCAAATCGGGTGCCTACCAGAAATTCCTGAAATGCAAACAGAATTAGAAACGCAGCGGCCCACCCCCAACGCGTGTTTGGCTTCGCGCTACCAAAGCTGCACCGCCCAAAGAAAGGGCAGCAAAAACATAGTAAGCGGGATCATTAGCATCGTTCGGGCCTTCGGCTTTTTTCCCAATATGTCCTAAATCACGATGTTGGGCGACCAATATCATGATCTAGGACGCAATGTTCGCCAACATTCCTCAAATTGATCTCATCGTTCAACAAAACAAAGGATCAAACGAATGACTTACACATCAACTCTCGCCGCTACTCTGCTCGCAAATGTTGCCGCAACGTCCATCCACGCCGCTGGCTAAATCACGGCCCCAGCGCCAGTTGCCCACCGCGATCAACCCCTAGAGGCACACATTTGGTACCCCGCTCAAGACGGTGGCACGAAAATCAAAGTTGGCAAAAACGCGGTATTCAAAGGCGAAACAGTGAACGCAGGGGCCAGCCAAAGATGGCACCTATCCACTGGTTATCCTGTCCCAAGGATCAGGCGGCAACGCGCCAAACCTGACATGGTTGGCAGCATCGCTCGCGGATCAAGGCATGATTATTATCGCAGCAAACCACCCTGGCACCACATCCGCTGAAAGCTATCCAGAACAAACTCTCAAAATGTGGGAACGCCCCGCTGATCAACCCTCGTAGATTGATTTGGCGCAAGCTGGCCTGCCAAATGGGATCAAAGCAGATACCGCGCGTGTTGGTTCCGTTGGCTTCTCCCTAGGCGGCTACACCGCGATTTCTACCGCCGGCGCACAGATCTCCAAGGATGATTACGTGTCTTATTGTGAAGAATACGCAGGCAAAATGAATTGCTAATGGTTTTAAAACGCGAACATCGATTTTGACACGATTGATCAGCCGAAATACGAACAATCTAACCGCGACCCGCGCCTAAAGGTGTTGTTCCCATCGATCCCGCCGTTGCCCAAGCCTATCAAGCAGACAGTTTGGCCGCGATTTCCATCCCAACCCAAATCATCAACCTTGGGGAAGAAGGCGAAATCCCAGCAGCCGTTCAGGGCGCAACATTCATCAAAGAATTGCCAAATGCACAGATTGATTACATCACACATGCAAACCACTTCAGCTTTCTGGGTGAATGCTCAATGAGAGGGCCGTTCTTGATCAAAATGGCCGGCGAAGACCCAATCTGTTCCGAAACTGGCAATCGGGCGCGTACTGACTTCCACGAAAAGCTCAAAGACCGCATCTCTGGCTTTTTAAACAGCAGCCTTTAAACAAATATTGCGCAGCCTCTTTCCTTGGGGCAGCGCATCCCGTTATTATCGCCACATGAACCGCGACGCATTTAACACATTTTGCAAATCCCTTCCGCAAACCACTCATGTTGTCCAATGGGGCAACTCTGATGTCTGGAAAGTCAGCGGCAAACTTTTCGCTGTTGGCGGCTGGAACAACGGCGAAGATGCTTTCACCTTCAAAGCCTCTGAAATCGCGTATGAAGTCCTTCAGGATCAACCCGGCATCCGCCCAGCGCCCTATCTCGCGTCACGCGGTATGAAATGGCTGCAAGTTTACGATGAAAAGGGTCTTTCTGACAAAGAATTAAAGAGCCATATTATTCTGTCCTACGATATGGTTGTGGCCAAGCTAACGAAAAAGAAACGAACTGAGCTTAATTTGTAAATCAGAACGCTTGCATGGGGCGCACCGCTCCCTTAAACCCAACCAACAGCATTTTTTCGCACGGAACCGATACTTCATGGCCCACCTTGACCACGCGGAAATTTTCGCTGAACCGGATAAAACCACACGTGATTGGGCGCAAAGCCTTGTTCGCTACCGCAGCCCAAATGGCGCACGCGCCGTTTTCGAACTTGGCGTTAGCATCATCCCCTTTATCGCGCTCTGGGCGCTCGCGTGGTGGTCCATTTCCATCAGCCCCTTCCTCGCGCTTGGTATTTCCCTTCTAAACGGCCTGTTTCTTGTCCGCCTATTTGCAATCCAGCACGATTGTGGCCACGGCGCGTTCATGGCCAATAGCAAAGTTGCAAACTGGATTGGCCGTTGTATCGGCGTCCTCACCCTTACGCCCTACGCAATTTGGCGTAAAACCCACGCAACACACCACTCCACATCTGGCAATTTGGATCATCAGGGCATGGGCGACGTCGTTACCAAAACCGTTGCGGAATATGCCGCCCTGACACCGTTCCAGAAATTCGGCTACCGTCTCTATCGCTCGCCGTTTGTTTTGTTCGGCCTTGCACCGTTGTACCTGTTTATGCTGCAAAATCGCCTGCCAATCGGCTTTATGAAACAGGGTCTGTCCTATTGGGGTTCTGCAATGGGCACCAATCTTATGGTCGCGCTGACAATCGCCGTTGTCGCCTATTTTGGTGGCATTTGGCCACTGGTTTATGTGTTTGTACCCACAGTTTTCGTCGCTTCAACCGTTGGCGTTTGGCTTTTCTTTATCCAACACCAATTCGAAGACACGCATTTTGATCGCGACACAGATTGGGAAATCCAAGACGCCGCATTCCACGGCTCCTCCCACTATAAACTGCCCGCAGTTTTGAACTGGCTCACCGCCAACATCGGCATCCACCACGTTCACCACCTAAACTGCCGCATCCCGTTTTATCGTTTGACAGAGGTTCTGAAAGACCACGAACCCCTGTCAAACATGCACACAATCACCTTGGCCGAGAGTTTTAAATGCGCCCGCCTTCACCTGTGGGACGAAGAACAACGCAAGCTGTTGTCGTTCGCCAGCGCGCGCGCACTTTACGGCACAGCCTAAAGGCACTGTGGACCCCGCCAAGGGTTCGCGCTACTTAATGGGCAACGGCTATTGCAAGGCACTGACCCATGACAAAACCACCTCTTAACCTCTACCTCGCCGCCCCGCGCGGCTTTTGTGCTGGCGTGGACCGCGCCATCAAAATCGTAGAAATGGCAATCGAAAAATGGGGCGCACCTGTTTATGTGCGTCACGAAATCGTCCACAATAAATACGTGGTGGACAGCCTGCGCGACCAAGGCGCGGTCTTCGTCGAAGAACTGTCAGAATGTCCCGATGACCGCCCCGTAATCTTTTCCGCCCACGGCGTGCCAAAATCCGTCCCCGCCGCCGCATCCGCGCGCAAAATGGTCTTTGTCGATGCCACCTGCCCACTGGTTTCCAAAGTCCACATCGAAGCAGAACGCCATCACGCAAACGGCCTGCAAATGGTCATGATCGGCCACGACGGCCACCCCGAAACTGTTGGCACAATGGGCCAGCTTCCCGACGGCGAAGTCCTTCTGGTCGAAATCGCAGCAGACGTCGCAAACCTTGCCCCACGCGACCCGGATAAACTCGCCTACATCACCCAAACAACCCTGTCCATGGACGACACCATCGAAATCGTGAACGCGCTGAAATCCTGCTTCCCAAAAATCGTCGGCCCCCACAAAGAAGACATCTGCTACGCCACCACCAACCGCCAAGAAGCGGTCAAAGCAGTGGCCCCGAAAATCGACGCACTCCTCGTGATCGGCGCACCAAACTCCTCCAACTCCAAACGCCTGGTCGAGGTTGGAAAAACTGCTGGCTGCGCATACTCCCAACTGGTGCAACGGGCCGCCGATATCGACTGGCGCTCCCTTGATGGCATCAAATCCATCGGCATCACGGCGGGCGCATCCGCCCCTGAAATCCTGATAAACGAGGTCATCGACGCCTTCAAAGACCGCTACGATGTTACATCCGAGATCGTGGAAACTGCTGTCGAAAACGTCACCTTCAAAGTGCCTCGCGTATTGCGCGAAACCGCTTGATCCGCCTCCCGCCCAGAACCCCAATCGCCCTCACCGCGCTGGGCGTTGCGCCGTTTGTGATCGGCTCAATCGGCGCCTACACCGACACCGTCCTCACGCTATTTCCCTACGGCAGCGTTGAATCCGTCATCCACTACGGCATCATCATCTTGTCGTTCATGACAGGTATCCTCTGGGGTTTCGCCTCCAAAGACGACGGCAAATCCTCCTACGCCTACATCACCAGCGTGCTCCCCGCGCTTTACGTGTTTTTCTTCGTGGTCGGCACCGACGCCGACCGGCTCGAAGCCCTGATGTTCGGCTTCGCCATCATCCTGTCCATTGACCTGTCCTTCCAACAAGCCAAACTCGCCCCCAACTGGTGGATGACCTTGCGCATCCCAGTCACATTGGTGGTGCTGGCATCGCTGTATTTGACAAGGATCAGCGTTTAACCCTCCTGACAAACAGATGTCAGCGCCCCCATGCTACACTCCTTTCAAACACACACAGGAATCACCGCCATGGGTATCAAAACCAACAAACTTAACCGCTCTTTTCGCGCCTTCATCGAATCCCAACCGGTATTCTTTGTCGCCACCGCCGCCCCAACGGGCCGCGTGAACATGTCGCCCAAGGGCCTCGATTCCCTGCGCATCATGTCTGACACCGAAATCCTCTGGCTCAGCATGTCAGGATCAGGCAACGAAACCGCCGCACACGTGCGCCAACTGGCGCGCATGACCCTGATGTTCTGCGCTTTCAAAGGCGATCCGCTGACCCTTCGAACCTATGATACCGCCGAGGTTTTCCACGCCCGCGATCCAGAATGGGACACGCTTATCCAAAACTTCCCCACGTACGGCGGCGCACGAAATCTCTACCGCCTCAAGATCGACCTCGTCACAACATCTTGCGGCTCTGGCGTTCCAGAAATGGAGGTTACCCGTTCGCGCACAGAAACAGACCTCGAACCGTGGTACGCCGCCAAATCAGATGCCAAAATGAACGCCTTCTGGCGCAAGAAAAACCTCACCAGCCTTGATGGCGATCCCACCGGCCTTTTTGAGGACTAAACCTTGCACCTTCCCTGAAATAGTGTCCCAATACGCAGACATCATTTCAGGACAGCACCATGGCAACGCCCTACACTTTCGACACGCTCCAACAACAGGTCACAGACGGCGAAATCGACACTGTCCTTGTCACCATGGTCGATATGCAGGGCCGCCTGATGGGCAAACGCTTTCACGCCGAAGCCTTTGTTGAAGGCGGGTTTGAAGAAACCCACTGCTGCAATTACCTCCTCGCCACCGACCTCGAAATGGCCGCGGTTGAGGGGTACACCAGCTACGGTTGGTCATCAGGTTACGGCGATTACGTGATGAAACCAGACCTCGCCACGTTGCGCCTCGTCCCTTGGCTCGAAGGCACGGCCATGGTGCTCTGCGATATCCTCGATCACCACACCCTAAAACCCATCGCCCACGCCCCGCGCGAAATGCTCAAAGCGCAAATCGAACGGTGCGAATCCCTCGGCCTCTCCCCGATCATGGCAACCGAGCTGGAATTTTTCCTGTTCCACGGAACCCACGACCAGATCGCCGAAAACGGCTTCAAAAACCTGCAACCGATCAGCCGCTACAACGAAGATTACTCCATCTTTCAAACCACCAAAGAAGAGCACATCATGCGGCCCATCCGCAATCATCTGCGCAAAATGGGTATCCCGATTGAAGGCTCCAAAGGCGAGGCCGAAGCGGGCCAAGAAGAGTTGAACATCCGCTACGCAGACGCGCTGGCCTGCGCCGACAATCACACAATCGCCAAACACGCAGTCAAAGAAATCGCCCACCAACACGGCTACGCCGCCAGCTTTTTGCCCAAATGGCACGCAGATCGTGTCGGCTCGGCCTCTCACGTGCATCAATCCTTGTGGAAAGACGGTGAAAACGCATTCCACGCGCCCGAAAGCCCGCTCGGCAAATCCAAACTGATGGATGACTACATGGCGGGCCTGATCGCCTACGCGCCCGATTACACCTATTTCATGGCGCCCTACATCAACAGCTACAAACGCTTTGCCAAGGGCACCTTCGCGCCGACCCAAACAGTCTGGTCGGTCGACAATCGCACCGCCGCGTTTCGCCTGTGCGGCGAAGGCAGCAAAGCCGTGCGCGTTGAGTGCCGCATTCCAGGCGCGGACATGAACCCCTACCTCGCACAGGCCGCCATGCTCGCCGCAGGACTTGCTGGCGTTGAACAAAAACTCGCCCTCCCCGACCCGTTCAAAGGCGACGCCTACGCCGACGATTCGCAAACCCACATTCCACGCACCCTGCGCGATGCCCGCGACGCGCTGATCGGCTCTGAAATGTTGCGAACCGCCCTTGGCGACGATGTCATCACCCACTACGCCCGCGCCGCAGAATGGGAAATCGAGGAGTTCAATCGCATCGTCACCGACTATGAAATCGCGCGCGGATTCGAACGCGCCTAATTGCACATTTGCGCCAATCCAAGCTTGCCCCCACCCGCAGTTTTCTGACATCCTCGCCCGATGATATCAGCACAATTCCTCATCACCGCTCGCACATTGGACCGCGCATGACCGACACGCAAACCATCGACGTCTACAACGCCAAGGCGCAAGACTACATCGACCTTGTCACAACCGACAAACCGACCCGCCATCTGCAAGCCTTCATCGACGCGCTGCCCAAAGGTGGCCACGCGCTCGATCTTGGCTGCGGGCCGGGCAATTCCGCCGCAATGATGCAGGCCGCAGGTCTGATCGCCACCGCAATCGACCCCAGCCCCAAAATGGTCGAACTGGGCCGCGCGAAATTCGGCATCGGCATCAAACTCGGCACCTTTGAAGACGTAACCCAAACCGCGATTTACGATGGCATCTGGGCCAGCTTTTCGATGCTGCACGCCCCCCGCGCCGATGTTCCGCGCTACCTCAAGGCCATCCACACCGCCCTAAAACCAAACGGCACCTTCGTGATCGGCGTCAAAACCGGCAGCGGCGAAGAACGCGACGCGATTGGCCGGCGCTACACCTATTTCGAAGAAACCGAACTCGACACGTTGTTGCGTGGCGCTGGGTTCACCCCGACCCATGCGCACACAGGCTCCGAAGCTGGCCTCGCGGGCACCATCGACCCTTTCATCATCGTGACCGCCCATGCCTGAACTTTTCGCCTACACAGACGGCGCCTGTTCTGGAAATCCTGGCCCCGGCGGCTGGGGCGCACTGCTGATCGCGCGCGAAGGCGAAACAACCCTCAAAACCCACGAAATTTGCGGCGGCGAAGCGGACACCACCAACAATCGCATGGAATTACTCGCCGCGATCAACGCCCTCAACGCGCTTGAAAAACCCAGCACCATCACCGTGATCACCGACAGCGTTTACGTCAAAGACGGCATCACAAAATGGATATTTGGCTGGAAATCACGCGGCTGGAAAACCACCACCAAAAAACCCGTCAAAAACGAGGAACTTTGGAAAGACCTCGATGCCGCAACACAGCGCCACACCGTGACGTGGAAATGGATCAAAGGTCACGCAGGTCACGCCGAAAACGAAAAAGCAGACGAGCTGGCCCGCGCAGGCATGGAACCGTTTAAAAAGAAATGACCGCCCTCTCCTTCCTCGATTACGCCTCCGTTTTCATCTTCGCCCTTACGGGTGCGCTCACCGCCAGCCGCGCCCAACTTGATGTGATCGGCTTTGCATTTCTAGCCAACCTCACGGCCGTTGGCGGCGGCACGATCCGCGATTTACTGCTGGATCGGAACCCCATTTTCTGGATCGATGCGCCCAGCTACATCGTTATCGCAACCGCTGCCGCCGTGTTGGTTTTCTTCACCGCGCACCTCTTCGAGAGCCGTCAACGCGTCCTCCTTTGGCTCGATGCACTCGCCCTTTCAGTGGCGGTCGCTGCAGGCGCAGGTGTCGCACTCTCGCTCGGCCATTCCCCCATCATCGTGGCGCTCATGGGCGCCGTCACAGGAACACTCGGCGGCCTGATGCGTGACGTGGTCGCGAACGAAGTCCCCCTCGCGCTCAAACAAGGTGAGCTTTACGTCACAGCCGCCTTTGCAGGGGCAATCGCCGCGCTAATCACCACACAAATCACCTCAAATTCCCTCGCCGCACTCGCGGCTTGCACCGCAGTCACACTCATCCTGCGCGCGGGTTCAATCGCCTTTGGCTGGCGTCTCCTCGTCTACAAAAGCCGCCCACCGTAAGAATAGAAAGGGGCTTTCCGCCCCTCGCAGCACGCTGCTCACCCCGAAAGTATTGGCGCGAAAAAGAATGCGCCCCGTCCCTGTCCTTGACATGAAACGAGGCGACTTCTTCTTCGACGGCCAACGGCGCTTCCGCCTGTACCGCGCTTTTAAGTAAAACTGGATATGGTTTCTTTTTCGTTAAAATACTTCCGCCGGAGGCATTTTAGTTTAAGGCGCTACCCCACCCAGTCGCGCGCCAGTCAAAACGGGAAACCCCTGCAAAAACGCAGCTGTTTCCATTGCGCCTTTGCCAGCGCGTTGCAACCGAACCAAATCAACCGAACCGCCCCCGCAGGCTACCCGAAGCGCATCGTTCAACACGACCCCAGCATCACCAGCACCATCCGCAACAACCGACATCAGCACCTTCACGCGCTGCCCATCAATCATCGTCCAAGCGCCCGGAAACGGCGATAACCCGCGAATGTGGCGATCCACTTCAGCAGCCGAGCGAGACCAATCAATCTCCGCCTCGGCCTTTTCGATTTTCGCAGCATACACCACTCCATCGTCAGCCTGCGCAACTGCATCAGCCGAAACGCCATCCGCCAACACATCCAAAATCGCATCGCGCCCCAACAGGCTCAGCCGATCATGCAGTACGGCCGTCGTATCGCTCGCCAATATATCCGTGCGCAAGGTTTTCAAAACAGGTCCAGTATCCAGCCCCGCTTCCATCTGCATCACACAAACGCCCGTCTCGCTATCCCCCGCCATAATCGCACGGTGAATAGGCGCAGCACCGCGCCATCGCGGCAGCAAACTTGCATGGATATTCAAACATCCCTTCACGGGCGCATCCAACATCTCTTGGGGCAAGATCAGCCCGTAGGCGACCACAACCCCAACATCCGCGCCCAGCGCAGAAAACGCCGCGCGATCAGCCGTATCTTTGAAATTCACGGGAAAGCGAACCTCCAGCCCCAACGCCTCGGCAGCAACTTGAACCGCAGAGGGGCGATCCTTTTTGCCCCGTCCTGCCGGGCGCGGTGGTTGGCAATACACCGCGCAAACCTCATGGCCCGCCGCAACGATGCCTTGCAGAATCGGGACCGAAAAATCAGGCGTGCCCATGAAAACAACTTTCATGACTTGCGCGCCTTTTTCTGTGCCTTCGCGATCAACATTTTGCGTTTCACCGCCGACAGATTATCAAAATACATCTTCCCATTCAGATGGTCGATCTGGTGCTGCACAGACGTGGCCCACAGCCCGACCAAATCCTTGCTCACCTGCGCGCCCGTTTCATCCAAATAGGTCACCGTCACACCACGGGGACGCCCGAACTTGGCTGAAACACCGGGCAAATTGGGCGAGGCTTCGGTGTGCTCACGAAACTTCAAACTCGCGTCAGTGATTTCAGGGTTCGCCATGCGGATCGGCGCATCACCCGCCTCGCTCGCATCAACCACCGCAATGCGTTGCATCACCCCGATCTGGCACGCCGCCATGCCCACACCGGGCATCGCATACATCGTTTCCAGCAGGTCATCCCAAACAGCGCGAACGCCGTCATCCACGGCCTCCACGGGCGCGCAAACCGTGCGCAACCGCGCATCAGGCCAAGGCACAAACGGGCGAATGGTCATTCCCGCGCCCGTTCTTTTTTCACCTTCATCATCTTTTTGGTGATCATCGTGCGCTTCAATCCGCTGAGGTAATCAATGAACAATTTGCCGTTCAGATGATCCAACTCATGCTGCGCGCAAGTCGCCCACAACTCGTCAAACTCGCGTTCTTGCTGCGCGCCATCAATGTCCAAAAACTGCATCACCGCACGCGCAGGCCGTTCCACATCTTCGTACATTTCAGGCAGGCTCAGACAGCCTTCGTTGTAAACATTCTTCTCGCCAGAGGTCCAAACCAGCGTCGGGTTGATCAGCACCAACGGCTCTGGCTCTTCCTCTTTCATGGTGCAATCCATCACGAAAATACGCTGCAACACGCCCACTTGGGGTGCGGCCAAACCAACACCGGGGGCATCGTACATCGTTTCCAACATGTCACGCGCCAAGGCCTGAACCTCGGGCGTCACACCGTCCACCTCTGCGCACTTTTTTTTCAACAGCGCGTCGGGGTGCAATAATATTTCTTTCACAGACATACCGCCATTTAGGACAATCGAGAGCCTACCGCAAGATGCCCAAAAACCGCTTGCACCCGCGCCCCTAACCCGTAGCATTCCCACAAATCAAAACCACGGGAACACTGGCCATGAGCTTTGACGACATCATCGATCGCCGCGGAACACGAAGCGCGAAATGGGACTCAATGGAACCGCTTTATGGCGTGTCGCCCGACGATGGTTTGGCCATGTGGGTTGCCGATATGGATTTCCGCTCCCCTGATTGCATCCTTAAAGCCGCCCAAGACCTTACCGATCACGGCGTGTTTGGCTATCGCTCGGATTACGACGATTACAAAGGCGCGATCATCTGGTGGATGCAAAACCGCCACGACTGGACAGTAAAGCCTGAGGAAATTTTCACCACCTACGGCCTCGTGAATGCGGTCGGCATGTGCTTGCAAACCTACACCCAACCAGACGACGAAATCGTGCTATTCACCCCCGTTTATCACGCCTTTGCCAAGGTCATCAAAAACGCGGGCCGCAAAGTCAAAGAATGCGAACTTGTGCAAACCGACGGCACCTACCACATGGATTTCGCCGCTTACGATGCGCAAATGACAGGCGCAGAAACGATGCTGATCCTGTGTTCCCCCCACAACCCCAGCGGCCGCCTTTGGTCTGTCCAAGAACTCCAAGACCTCGCAGCCTTCGCAAAACGCCACGACCTGTTGATCGTCTCCGACGAAATCCACCACGACCTGATTTTCCCAGGCGAAAAACACAACCCAATGCCAAACGCCGCGCCTGAATGCCTTGATCGCCTGATCATGCTGACCGCCCCGTCCAAAACATTTAATATCGCGGGCAACCACGATGGCAACGTCATCATCCACGATGAAAAATTGCGCGCGAAATTCAGCGCAACCATGATGGCACTTGGCGTCTCCTCCACCCTGTACGGCACCGCCATGACAGCCGCCGCCTATTCCCCCGAAGGGGCCGCATGGGTCGACGAACTCGTCGCCTACATCGCCGAAAACGCCCGCATCTTTGACGAAGGCATCAACGCAATCCCGGGGCTCAAATCCATGCCAATGCAAGGCACCTACCTCGCGTGGGTCGATTTCTCTGACACAGGAATGCCGATGAACGAAGTCCTTGATCGTGTCCGCAAACAAGCCAAGATCGCCCCCAACGACGGCCCGACATTTGGCACTGGGGGCGAACCTTTCTTGCGCTTTAACCTCGGCACACCGTGCGCAAACATCCAAAAGGCGGTTTCCCGCCTTCAATCCGCATTTCGTGATTTGCAATAATAATCCAAACCCGCTTAGGTGGCGCACAACACGCTAGCCTAAGAGTATCCAAAGAATGATCCGCGCCCTCCGCCTCCTATCCCGTATTTTCTTGATCGGAGCGGCGGCGCTGATCATTTTCTTTTGGCTCACGGATCGCGTCGATCCCCCACCCCAAATCCAAACCTCGATTGACGGCGAAATCGACCACATCCTCATCGAAAAAACCGCCCGCAAACTCACGCTTTTCCAAAACGGCCAGCCCATGCGCGTCTACTCAGTTGCGCTCGGTTTCGCCCCCACAGGCGATAAAATCCGCGAAGGCGACGGTAAAACACCCGAAGGCATCTATAAAATCAACCGCCGCAATCCCCAAAGCGCGTTCACCCTGTCTCTCGGCATAAATTACCCCCTGCCCTCTGATCTGAAACGCGCACGCGATGGCGGCTATTCCGCAGGCGGCGATATTTTCATCCACGGCCAACCCAACAAACTGCCAGGCACCCAAAAATACGCAGGCGATTGGACAGCAGGGTGCATCGCGCTCACCAATCCCGAAATCCGCGAAATCTGGGCTGTCATCCCCATCGGAACCACAGTAGAGATCAAGGCCTAGTCCACCCTTCTTCTGGCCCTAAATATCCAAATCCCCGTGTCGCCTCGCGTCACCGGCCCCAAAATGCCGCAGCGCAGCACTTGCAGCGACCCACGCAATATTCTACCACCCCAACAGCACAAAACGTAACATCATAACTCCAAGGGATTCCCATGAGCTTCAAAGTCCAACCTGCCGGCCCAGCACGCCCGAACCGCTGCCAACTGTTTGTACCGGGCTCCCGCCCTGCAATCTTTGAAAAAGCCGCTGCCTCCGCCGCCGACGTGATCAACATCGACCTAGAAGATTCCGTCTCCCCCGCCGACAAAGCTGAAGCACGCCAAAACGTGATCAAAGCCATCAACGACGTGGATTGGGGCACGAAAACCGTCTCCGTGCGCATCAACGGCCTCGACACAGAATTCTGGTATCGCGACATCGTCGACATCATGGAACAAGCGGGCGATCGCATCGACCAGTTCATGATCCCCAAGGTCGGCTGCGCAGGCGATATCTACGCCGTCGACGCGCTGGTATCTTCGATTGAAATGGCCAAAGGTCGAAAAAAACCTGTGAATTTCGAAGTCATCATCGAAACCGCAGCGGGCCTCGCCCATGTTGAGGAAATCGCCGCATCATCGCCGCGCATGACCGCCATGTCACTGGGTGCCGCAGATTACGCGGCATCAATGGGCATGCAAACAACGGGTATCGGTGGCACGCAAGCCAACTATTACATGCTCGATGATGCCAACGGCGACGCAGCCCGCGCATCCTACCTTGGCGATCCGTGGCACGCTGTTACCGTCGCCATCGTTTCCGCCTGCCGCACCCACGGCTTATTGCCAGTAGACGGCCCGTTCGGTGATTTCTCCGATGACGCAGGCTTCACAGCCCAAGCACGCCGCTCCGCAACACTCGGCATGGTTGGCAAATGGGCGATCCACCCCAAACAAGTGGCGCTCGCCAATGAGGTTTTCACCCCATCCGAGGCCCAAATCCTTGAGGCACGCGAAATCCTCGCCGCCATGGAAGAAGCCGAAAAAGCAGGCCAAGGTGCCGCCGTTTACAAAGGCCGCCTCGTCGATCTCGCCTCCATCCGTCAGGCCCATGTGATCGTGAAGCAATCCGAATTGATCGGCTAAACCACTCTCGCGGGTGGCGTCCAGCCACCCGCACTGCTAACCTGTGCCCAACACGAAAGGGCACCAAATGACAGACCTCCCAAATTCCGAACAAGCCGAGTTTTGGTCCGATGGCGCCGGCCAAGATTGGGTCACCTTCGACACCCAACTCGACGAACTCTTCGCAGGCGTCAACGCCGCCCTGATCAAACACGCCGCCCCAAAACCCACCGACGCCATCCTCGATATCGGCTGCGGCACAGGGGCCACCACGCGGGATTTCGCCGCCCACACCGCAAGCGCCCACGGCATCGACATTTCCACCTCAATGCTCGCCCACGCCCAAAAATCCGCGCCCGCAAACACCACGTTCAGTCGCGCCGATGCCCAAACCGCACCCCTACGCGCAAACCATTACGAACACCTCGTCTCTCGTTTCGGGGTGATGTTCTTTGACGACCCAGTCGCCGCCTTCACCAATCTGCGCACCTGCCTCAAACCAACGGGTCAACTCACAATGGCCTGCTGGGCGCCATTCAAACAAAACCCATGGTTCACGATCCCGCGTTTCATCGCGACCGATCTGCTCGGCCATCCGCCATCGTTTGATCCCCACGCGCCTGGCCCCTTCGCCTTTGCCGATCTTGATTACGTGCTGGAAATCCTAACAAATGCAGGCTTCACAGCCCCAAGAGTGCAAACCCTCGACATCCCACTGCACCTTGCAGGAACCGCCGCAAATGCCGCCAAACTTTCCTCCTACATCGGCCCCGCCGACAGCGTGATCCGCGCCCAAGGCGGAACCCAAGCCGACAAAGACCAGATCGTTACAATCACCGAACAAAAACTAAAACCGTATGAAGGTGACGGCGCAGTCACGGTTCCTGCCAAAATCCACCTCTACTGCGCCACCAATGCAGGCTAACGCCCCATTGCATTCCAATTCCCAAGCCGCCATATATTATCCAACAAAATGAACGGGACGCAGGGTTAAAATGCAAAACTATCTCGAATTTGAAAAACCTCTGGCAGAAATCGAAGGCAAAGCCGAAGAGCTCCGCGCTATGGCCCGTCAAAACCCCGAAATGGATGTCGAGAAAGAGGCAGCGGCCCTTGATAAAAAGGCCCAAGCCCTGCTTGTCGATATGTATAAAACTCTAAGCCCGTGGCGCAAATGCCAAGTGGCGCGTCACCCTGATCGCCCACAATGCTCTGATTACATCAACGCCATCTTCACCGAATACACTCCCCTCGCTGGCGATCGCAACTTTGCCGATGATTACGCCGTTATGGGCGGCATCGCGCGCCTTGATGATAAACCCGTCATGGTGATTGGCCACGAAAAGGGCAAAGACACCAAATCACGCCTCCACCACAACTTTGGCATGGCCCGCCCCGAAGGCTATCGCAAAGCCATCCGTCTGATGGATATGGCGGATCGTTTTGGCCTGCCAATCATCACGCTTGTCGACACGCAGGGCGCATACCCTGGCAAAGGTGCCGAAGAACGCGGCCAATCCGAAGCCATCGCACGAAGCACTGAAAAATGCCTCAACGTCAAAGTCCCCGTCATTTCCGTCATCATCGGCGAAGGCGGATCAGGGGGTGCAGTTGCCTTTGCCACTGCTGACAAATTGGCGATGCTAGAACACTCAGTCTATTCCGTAATCTCGCCCGAAGGCTGCGCATCCATCCTGTGGAAAGACGCTGGCAAAATGCGCGAAGCCGCCGAAGCCCTCCGTCTTACAGCCCAAGACCTTACAAAACTGGGCGTCGCAGACGTGGTGATCCCAGAACCCGTTGGCGGCGCACAACGCCACAAGGAAGACACGATCAACAACGTGAAATCCGCCCTGATCGCTTTAGTGTCGGAGTTGGAAAAGAAAAAACCAGACGCCCTGCGAAAGGCACGCCATAAAAAGTTTCTGGATATCGGATCAAAAACGCTCGCTTAAACGAAAATCGAGGCCCTAAAGATGAAAACCAATATTTCAATATCTGGGAACAGCAACAGTTGGAATATTGAGCCCACCAATGCCATTGCAGGAACTATTCTAATAGTCTTGTTCCTTTATCTATTTTTCCGCCACTTCTTATTCATCCTTATGATAATGGATGTTATTCTGGATTTCCTACGGCAATTCAAATGGTTCCCAAAAGAAGGTAAGCGGCTCAAGGTGTTCGTTCACTGGCTTTTCGCAGTGGGACTATTCGTTGGCTTTCTTATTGTGGCAGGTGTCTCTGGTTGGCTCGAATTCATACCACAGTAGCCAAACACCTACCCCCGCCGAATAACCCCAGACACCGCAGTCACCCCGAGCGCCGTAATCACCCAACCTAGAACCTTCGCCAGCCAACGTATCCACCAGCCGTGCTAGCCCCAATCACTACGCACCGTGCTCGGCCCGCACGCATCTTCCTGCCCCAAATTCACAATCGGGATCAGCAAATCCGCCAAATAGGCAAACGCCTCGAACGTTTCGTAATCCTGCCTCGCTTGCCCCTTACTCGACCAAAACGCACCCGGATTATGAGGATGCGTTTGCGTTGCCGAAACCCAAGCCGCCGACACCAATATCGGTGCAGCCGCTGGCATCATATCGCCCGCCTGCCACGTCTTGTGAAAATACAGACCCAACACCAACATCAACACGACCGCCCAAACAACAACCCTCGCTGGGCGATACCCATCGGCGATCAAAAACCGACCCAAAATATCGCGCACAGACATCGCCAACCACATGCCACCACTGGCAATGTCCAGATTGGCCGCGCTTCAAATGTTCCTTTTCGATCAACACCAATTCCGCATCATCGCGGTGCACGATCCGATACAAAACCCGCGCCAAATGTTCGTAGGCTTGTGATCGAAAATCAATGCCATCAGGGCGTCGTCCCAACCAATTCAGCCGTGCCTTCACATCAATATCGGTGTGCTGGGCAAAATCCTGATATTCGAACCCATCAAGGCGAATGGCCTTCCCATTTCCAACACTCATCGGCTCGTCATTCAACCGCCGCGTCTGCACCCCTGAAAAATTCACGATCCCACCAGATATCTGGTTTCGCTTAAAATACAAAACACCGCGAATTTCGGCGCGTGCAATCGACAACGCGATCACATTGTCGCCCTCGGCCCCGTCCAAAACCACCTGCGCCCCAAGCGTCGGCGACGAAACCGCCACGTTGCAACAGTAAAAATCCTCTTCGATATCAGCGTTCGACAGCACAATCGCGCCAACGACATGCAGCTCAGTATCCACGCTGTAATAGGGGTAATCGCCCAGATAAACAGACCCACCAACACGGATCGAATTGGCGAAAACAGCCGCCTGTCCGCCCTCATCAATCCGCGCATCGCAAATCTGTAAATCACCGCAAATACAGGTGCCAGGCATCGAAATTTCGCCTGTACTTTCATACCCTTGGCGCAGATACACCGATCCATCAAACACCGCGTTATCCGCGCTAATTCCCGGGCATTTGCACCCCGAAAGGTAAACGCCCCGCAACTTGGCGTTCACAAACACCAGCGCGTTGTCGATCAAACACCGCGACAGGCTCAGATCGTTGTCACAATCCACACCCTGAAAATCCAGCACGCCAGAAATCCGCGCGCCGCGAATGCGGATGCCCTTGGCGTGGGGGACGGCAGTGGGATCAAGCCCCAGCAGGATCAATCGGATCAACCCTGCGCGAATTTCCACATCCGCACTGTCGCTTAGCGGCAGATTACCATCGCAAATTTCAACCCGCGTCCCAGAGCCAGCCAATTCAACCAATTCAACCAATTTCAATTCAGCGGGAAGTAGGGGTTCAAATTCAGTCAATCTCTGCATATTAAAACGCTAACACGCAGCCCATCGGCAAGGAACCACGAAATGACAACTCTTTACGCGATTGGCGATATCCATGGCGACATGGATCAACTGGCCATGATCCACGCCCGCATTGCCGAAGACCTTGCTGCCAATCCGACAGGCAAACACCAAATCATCCACATCGGCGATCTGGTGGATCGCAGGTTCGACAGCAAAGCGGTGATTGATTTTCTAATCAACGGCATCGCAGCAGATGAGCCGTGGATCGTGCTCAAGGGCAATCATGATCGCATGATGACCCTGTTTATCGACCACAAAGCCCAAGACCCGATCCTGCGCACAGACCTTACGTGGCTGAACCCGCGTTTGGGCGGATTAACCACGCTCGAAAGCTACGGCATCACGGGGCTGACCCATGAACAAGAAGATGAGATTTTGGCCGAAGCCATCGCCAAAGTCCCCACCAGCCACCGCGATTTTCTGCGCGATCTTCCCACCCATTTTGATACACCTCGCGCGTTTTTCGCCCATGCGGGCATCAACCCAGATGTGCCGCTCGCGGATCAAACCGAGGACGACCTGATCTGGATTCGCGCCCCGTTTCACGATCACGCTGGCCCGTTCGAAAAACTGATCGTGCACGGCCACACCCCTGTTGATGTCGTCACGCGCTACGCCAACAATCGGCTTAACATCGACACGGGCGCGGCCTATGGCAAAGTGTTGTCGGCGGTTGTTCTGGATGACACCGGAATTTGGCAATTAGATGAAGACGGGCGGCGCAAAATTCACACCGAGGCGTGACGCGAAACACGGGTGTTGCGTCAAAGGTTAACGCCAAAACTGCCATACAGGTGCCATACGTTTTGCATACCATTTGCATACGTTTTGCAGCCCCATTTTCGCGGCATTTCTGGCAAACCTTACCGCACCGTGCGCTGCCCCTTAGGCGCCCGTTTTCTTAGCCAGCGCAAATGCTGCGCGCAGCACGTCGCGATCGCCAACAGCATTGCTCAACAACAGAACCAACCGCGCATTCAACGCATGGCTTTCCGCCTCTGATAACCCCTCATGGGCGTCCAGCAATTCAGCATAAAACCCATCAGGATCATCAATTCGGGGCGTCGTTAAAACATCCATAGCCTCAGCCTCCCATCGCTGTTTTTAGCGCAGCAGTCACGTCATCAATCGTCGGGCTTTCCCACCGCGCTGCAACGATTTGATCGGGCCGTATCAGGTAAACCGCCTGCGCTGCATCGCCCAAATATCGTTCTGCAATCAGCGGATCAGCATCAACGCGAACCATATCTAAGCCGTTGATTGTTATATCACAATTCACCGCTAGCACCTTAAACACATCGCCGAGTTGATCAATCAACCAACCGTCCCCAAGGGGCGCATCAACCACACTCGCACCCACCCGTGTTCGCGCAGGCATTCGCGTATCATCGGCTCCATTCAACGATGATCCATCATACACGCACGGCAGCGAAAGCCGCCCCGAATTTACAAGCGGACGCATCGCATCCGTGTGTTCCACCAAGTCCAAAACGCTCTCGCGGAACAGCTTCGCAATCTCGGTTTTTGGGGTCATGAAATCTGTGGTTCGCGACGAGTTCAAAATATTCTCATCCGCGCCATGTTTGCGTTCTTCGTGATAGGTATCGAGCAGTCTTGCATCCGCATCTCCGTGATACACGGCGGCCAATTTCCACGCCAAATTATCCACATCCTGCATCCCGCCATTGCAACCCCTTGCCCCAAAGGGAGAAACCTGATGCGCACTGTCTCCCGCAAAGAAAACAGGCCCGTGGCGGTACTCCTCCATGCTCATGCATTGGAACGTATAAACACTCACCCATTCGGGCTCAAACTCCACGTCCGCCCCCAACATTGCCTGAACTTTTGGCATATAATATTCGGGCTGCACCACTGCTTTGCGATCAATATCCCAACCCAATTGAAAATCGATCCGCCAGATATCATCGGGCTGTTTGTGCAGTAAAACCGATTGCCCGCGATTGAATGGTGGATCAAACCAAAACCAGCGTTCTGTCGGGAAGTTTGCCTTCATTTTTACGTCGCAAATCAAGAAGTTATCTTCAAAAACACGCCCCGTGAAATCATGCCCCAACAGCGTGCGAACAGGGGATCGCGCCCCGTCACAAACGATCAAATAATCGGCTTCAATCGTATAGGGGCCATCGGGCGAATCCACCTCAAGGGTCACATAATCCGCGTGGCTCTCAACATTCAAAACCGCGTTCTTACCACGCAGCTCTATCGGCGCGCCGTTGCCTTGTGCCACACGAATTTGCTCAACGATAAACTTCTCAAAATAGGGCTGTTGCAGGTTGATAAACGCGGGCCGTTTGTGCCCCTCTTCGGGCTGCAGATTGAAATCAAAAATCTGGCGTTCATCGCGGAAAACCTTGCCGACATTCCACACCACACCCAGATCCACCATCGGATCGCCAGCGCCCAATCGATCACAAATTTCCAGCGTGCGTTTGGCAAAACAAATCGCGCGGCTGCCAACCCCAACACCGTCGTGATCATCGAGCACAACACAAGGCACACCCTTTTGCCCAAGGTCCAGCGCCATGCCCATTCCGACGGGTCCACCGCCCACAATCACCACGGGATGACGCAAAGGCGCGTCCGCATCCTGATCCGCCGATCGCTGATAAGGATACAGCGTGAAAGCCGTCTCGTATCTTACATCAACCATATCGCCCCCTAAGTAATTGAGATTTTGGTAAGTCTGTTGCCAAATGAATTACGTGTTCAACTGCGAACGTCAGCGCTAGCATCACTCCGAAAAAGGTGATCAACATCAGCATACGTTCGATGATTTTAGGCCATCCGTGTGACGTATCGACGAACATTATTTTGTTCATAAGGCTGGATGCACGCTCCATATTTTGGGCACTCCAATCGAACGGCTTGGGATACTCTCCATTATTCATTACTTTCATCATCGTTCGTAGTAAGCCCAACCAAATTAGAGGAAAGGCAAATAAAAAACTCAAAAAGAACGCTCCACTCAGGAAAATTTTCAAGCCCTCAAAAACATTCACCCCTGCAACGCGGCCCACATATCCAGATCACGCTGCGCCGTCCAAATCCGAGGATGCGCAATACCACGTGCCTCGTCATACGCACGCGCTACGTTAAACGGCAGGCAATGCTCGTAAATCGCATAGTCGCTGAACTTTGGATCGCAGACCTCGCGGCACGCATCCCACGCATCTTTCAATGTGCCATTTCGCGCGGCCACTTGGGCAATCGGGCGATAGGTGCTGTCGACAAAATCCCGTGTCAATTCAATTGCTTCGGCCACCGCCTCACGCCCAACCAGCGCATCACCACGCCCCGGTGCAATCGACTGCGGATCATAGGCTTTGACGTTATCAAGCGTCTGGCTCCATTCGCCAAAATACCCGTCACCACAATAACAAGCCGAGTGTTTTTCAACGATATCGCCTGTGAACATCACCTGCTCATCGGGCACCCAAACCACAGAATCCCCAGCGGTATGCGCACGACCAATCTGCTTAATCTCAACCTTACGATTGCCCAAATACACCGTCATGGAATCGCTAAAAGTTGTCGTCGGATAGGTCAGGCCAGGAATGCTCTCATGGCCCTCAAACAAACGTGGGAACCGCTGAAATTCGCTATCCCAATCCTCTTGGCCCCGCTCCATCACCATGCCCCGCGCCGCGTCAGACATGATAATTTGATCCGCATTAAACGCCGACGCGCCCAGCACCCGCACCGCGTGATAGTGGGTCAAAACCACGTGCGTGATCGGCTTATCCGTAATTGAACGCACCTTTTCGATCACCATATTCGCCAATCGCGGCGTCGCCTGTGCCTCGACAATCATCACACTGTCATCGCCAATAATCACGCCAGAATTCGGGTCACCCTCGGCGGTAAACGCCCATAAATCCTTGCCCACTTCGCTAAAAGTGATCTTCTTTTCCGTCATGTCCCCTTGGGACGCAAACGCCTTAGCCATGTTTTTCTTCCTCGGTTTCTTTTGTCTCTAAATACTCAAATCGGCCCTACGCAGGAAACTTCACCGCGGGCAAAATCGTCCCCACACAATCGCCAAATCCAATGGTGTACCCATCGCCTTTGGCGCCACCGCGCAACGTCACCGTGTCTCCATCCTCAAGGAACGTACGCGTCTCACCGCTCTCCAGCGTGATCGGCTCTGCACCGGACCACGTGATCTCCAACAACGCGCCACGTTGATCCTTTTCAGGCCCAGAAATCGTTCCCGATCCGAGCAAATCACCCGTGGTCATTTCACAGCCACCAGATGCGTGATGCGCCAGCTGTTGTGCTGACGAATAATACATCTCGTTGTAATTTGTGCGACTGATAACCGTTTCACCTTTACCCTCAGGCGCCAACGCAACTTCTAGATCAATGTTGTACAACATCGGGCCCGGCTCTTGCAGGTAGGGCAGCAATTCAAATTCCCGTTCTGGCGTCGATGTGCGGAACGGCTCCAACGCCGCTTTCGTCACCACCCAAGGGGAAATCGTGGACGCGAAAACCTTGGCCTGAAACGGCCCGAGCGGCTGATATTCCCACGCTTGAATATCGCGCGCGGACCAATCGTTCAGGATCACATAGCCAAAGATCATCGCATCAGCTTCGGCCACAGAAACAGGTTGCCCCATCTGGTTTCCAGTGCCGACAACCGCGCCCATTTCCAGCTCGATATCCAACCGTTTGCACGGCCCAAACGACGGAACCGCATCGTTCGGTCCCTTCAATTGCCCGTTCGGGCGCGGGAAATCCGTGCCAGACACAACAACCGTGCTTGCACGCCCATTGTACCCAATCGGGATGTGCAACCAGTTCGGCGGTAGTGCGTTTTCCTTGCCCCGAAACATCGTGCCCACATTCGTTGCGTGATGACGGCCCGCATAAAAATCGGTGTATTCGCCCACCACAAACGGCATCGCCATTTCCACCTCGGCCTGCGCAATCATGCAGGCCTCACGCAGATCATCACTGCCAGACAGCGCATCATCGCCGCCCTGTTTCAGCAACTCCATCAAACGCGCACGCACGCTGGCCCAAGCCTCCGCGCCAAGGTCCATAAACTCGTTCAAAAACGGCACGTCAAACACGGCCTCGCCGCCGCCAGCATCCAACACGCCTTCGTCTTCCAACACCGCCAAATCGACGATCATATCGCCAATCGCAACACAGGGCGAACCCGCGCCATCCGCATCCAAAAACACGCCGTACGGCAGGTTATTCAGTGGAAACTGCGTGGTGGCAGAGTTCGCAGACTCCACCCAACTTTTCATCAAACCCAAGTTCTCAATCCTTCTTTTAATCTTTCAATCCGGGCGTACCGTCGAATTTCTTCTCCAGCCCATCCCAGCAATCAGCATAGTCATCTTGTATCGGCGCTTCATTGGCCGCAAATTCCGTCAGTTGTTGTGGAAACCGCGTCTCAAACATAAACGCCATCGTGTTCACCAGCTTCACAGGATCCCAGCTTTCCTTGGTCGCTTTGTCAAACGCATTCCCGTCAGGCCCGTGCGGCAACATACAATTGTGCAGCGAAATCCCACCGGGAATAAACCCTTTCGGCTTCGCGTCATACACACCGTACACGTTGCCCATCAGCTCGGACATGATGTTTTTATGATACCACGGTGGGCGGAACGTATTTTCATTCGCCAGCCAGCGCTCAGGGAAGATCACGAAATCAATATTCGCAGCGCCTTCCTCCGGAGTTGGCGCGGTCAGCACTGTAAAAATCGACGGATCAGGGTGATCGAAACTGATCGAGCCAATCGTCGCGAATGTGCGCAAATCATATTTATACGGCGCGTAATTTCCATGCCAAGCCACCACATCCAACGGCGAATGGCCAATCTCGCAGGTCTGGAATTGCCCACACCATTTGATCGTCACACGGCAGGGCGTTTCTTTTTCCTCAAACGCGGCCACAGGGGTTTTGAAATCCCGTGGGTTCGCCAAACAGTTTGCGCCAATCGGCCCCCGATTTGGCAGCGTAAACTTCGCGCCATAATTCTCGCAAACGAACCCTCGCGCTTGCCCATCTGGCAACGAGACCTTGAAAACCATCCCACGGGGCAGCACACAAACCTCCAACGGTTCCAGATCAATGATCCCAAACTCTGTGAATATTTTCAGCCGCCCGTCTTGGGGAACGATCAACAATTCACTGTCAGCGGAATAGAAATACTCGTCCACCATATCCGTGTTCGCCAGATAAACATGGCTCGCCATACCCACCTGCGTGCCCACATCGCCCGCCGTGGTGAACGTGCGCATGCCCGTCACAAACGTCAGCGGCTCATCGCTAAACGGCACCGGGTCCCAGCGATATTGACCCAGCGAAATCACATCTTCCACAACATGGGGCGCAGCTTTCCAATACGGCATCGCGACCTTAGAAAACTTACTCGTGTGCTTCACGCTTGGACGAATCCGATACATCCAAGACCGCTCCAGCGTCGCGTGGGGCGCAGTAAACGGCGACCCGCTTAACTGTTCAGCATACAAACCATATTCAACCCGTTGCGGGCTGTTGCGCCCAATGGGCAGCGCGCCTGGCAAGGCCTCGGTTTCAAAATCATTCCCAAAGCCCGGCATATAACCCTCGGTCACGCCCACATTTGAAGGGGCTTGGGTCACGCCTTTTGGCAAGTTCTGTTTATCCATCGAAATTCTCCCGCGCATAGGATTCGTATTTGTTATTTATATCGTTGCAAATGCAACGAAGTCAAACCTTTGCTTGCAAAACACGGTAAAAACACGCAAATTCATTTCAAATGCAACGATCAAAAGACGCGCCGTGACCGATTTCTCATTAGACGAATTCCTACCCTACCAACTCTCCGTGCTGTCCGCCCAGATCAGCCGCGAGTTTTCGGAAATCTATGCGGAAAATTTCGGCCTCACCGTCCCCGAATGGCGCGTCATCGTCCACCTTCATAATGCTGGCCCCGTATCGGTCCGCGAAATTCAGGCCCGCGTGGATATGGACAAATCCAAAGTATCGCGCGCCGCAACACGGCTCGAAAAATCGAGCCACATCACCAAAGAAACCAACGCCGATGATCGCCGCCTGTTAAAACTAGCCCTAACAGACAAGGGCCATGCCCTGATGAAGGAGCTCATCCCCTTGGCCCAAAAATTCGAACAAAAACTCTCAGACCGTTTGGGCGCAGACAACAAAGTTTTGCGCGACATGATCGCCAAATTTGTGAAAGCAAGCCAATGACCATCACACTTTACGACTACTGGCGCTCCTCTGCCGCATACCGTTTGCGCATCGCGTTCGGCCTCACAAACCTCGATTTCAACGCCATCTCTGTGGACCTGTTAACAGGTGAAAATCGTGGAGACGAAAACCTAAAACGCAATCCACAGGGCTTGGTTCCATCGGTCGAAATCAACGACGAAACGCTTACCCAATCCCTCGCGATCATCGAATACCTCTCAGACGCGGGCTATCACCACTTCTTGCCCCACGCACCCCTTGAAAAGGTCCACGTTCGCGCCCTGTCCTACGCTATCGCGATGGAAATTCATCCAGTCTGCAACTTATCCGTGGCAAAATACGCGTCGGAAAATTCAGACAGCATAACCATGAAAAGCTGGATGCAGCACTTCATTCCAAAGGGCCTTATCGGGTTCGAAGCCATGCTCAAAGGCGGTGGAAAATACTGCTACGGCGATCAGGTCACGATGGCCGACCTCTGCCTCATCCCGCAACTTTACAACGCGGATCGCTGGGAAGTAGACCTAGCACCCTTCCCGAAAACCCGCGCAATCGCGGCGAACCTTTACCAACTTGATGCCGTGAATGCAGCCCATCCAGACAATTTCCAGCCTTAAACGTGTTGGGCGCCGTTCACTTCGATTTCCGTGCCAGACACATACGAACTACCTGACGTGCACAGAAAATAGATCACATCCGCCACTTCTTCAGGCTGGCCTAACCGCCGCATCGGCAGTTTTTCAACAATCTTATCTGTTCCGGGCGACAGAATACTCGTTTCCACTTCGCCCGGTGCAATCGCGTTCACGCGCACACCCATCGGGCCAAAATCATGGGCCATTTCACGGGTCAACGCCGCCAGCGCCGCCTTGGATGTGGAATAGGCCGCCCCCGCAAATGGATGCACCCGCGCGCCTGCAATCGACGTGATATTCACAACCGACCCTTTGGCCGCCGCCAATTCTACCTGCAATCCACGCGCCAAAACCACAGGCGCAAAGAAATTCACATGAAACACCTGTCCCCAAGTGCGCAAATCCGTATCTATCGTGTTCAACCGTTCGCCATTTGGCCCTTTTGGCGAGATCCCCGCGTTATTCACCAACGCATCCAGCTTGCCGCCTTTAAGCCGCTTTTGCACCCGCGCCACCGCATCCATCGTGCCGTCAGGGCTGCCCAAATCCACCTGAATGTGGTTCTCCTCCCCACTGGGCCACGGGCAATGCTCTGAAAACGCATGGCGCGAACAGGTCAGCACACGCCAACCCTCGGCACTAAATTTTTTGACAGTCGCATGGCCAATTCCGCGACTAGCCCCCGTCAACAATAACGTCCTGCGATCCATGTCCTGCATCCTTATGGGTTCGCGATGAACTTAGCCCCTTGGCGCACCCACGGCAAACGGCTAAATCATGGTAAAGCAAAATGGATCGACCCGATGGAGAAATCAAAAGCCATGAAACGCGACATCATCGCCACCGCCAAAGTTCTGTCCGATGCGCTGCCCCACATGCAGCGCCACGATGGCTCGATCATCGTGATTAAACTGGGTGGTCACGCCATGTCTTCGGACGCGGCAATGGCCAGTTTCGCGCGCGATGTCGTTTTGATGCGCCAGTGCAACGTAAACCCAGTGATCGTTCATGGCGGCGGGCCAATGATCAACGAAATGCTGAAAAAGCTGGGTATCAAATCCGAATTTGTGAACGGCAAACGCGTGACAGATGCCGCCACGGTTGAAGTCGTCGAAATGGTTCTGTCGGGCAAAGTAAACAAAGCCATCGTGCAAGCCATCAACAATCAGGGTGGCCGCGCTGTCGGTATTTCGGGCAAAGACGCCAGCCTGTTAATTTGCACACAAGCCGACCCAGAACTCGGCCTTGTGGGTGAGCCTAAAACCGTTGACGCAACCGTCGTGCAATCCCTGATCGCAGACGGCATGATCCCCGTCATCGCCCCCTTGGGTGCTGGTGAAAACGGCGAAACCTTCAACGTCAACGGCGACACAGCGGCAGGTGCAATCGCTGCTGGCTTGAAAGCCGACCGTCTCCTCCTCCTTACCGATGTTGAAGGCGTAAAAGACGCAGAAGGCGATGTCATCACCTCCCTCACCTCCGAACAAGTCGAAAAACTTACGGCCCAAGGCGTGATCGCAGGTGGCATGATCCCCAAAACTGAAACGGCCCTAAGCGCCGTGCGCGGCGGCGTCAACGCGGTGGTCATCATGAACGGCCAACAAGAAAACGCCTGCCTGCTGGAACTGTTCACAACTTACGGCGCGGGGTCGATGATCCGCGCTTAACGCGCTAGATCAGTCCCATGGAAAACGAAGCAACATATCGCCTTGGCATCTTCATCGGTCTTTTCTTGATCCTTGCCCTTGCCGAACACCTTTTGCCGCGCCGCCAATTGCGTGCGCGCAAACCGAACCGATGGCTGACCAACTGGGCGCTCATCATCATCGACAGCGTCACCTTGCACCTGCTCTCCCTCGCGATCCCCGCCCTTGCCGTAGGCGCTGCACTCGATGCAAGCGCACGCGGTTACGGGCTGCTCAACCAGATCAATCTGCCCCTCTGGGTCGAGTTTATCGCCGCCCTGCTGATCCTCGATTTCCTGATCTGGACACAACACCTCATCACCCACAAAGTCCCATTCTTGTGGCGCCTCCACCGCGTCCATCACGCTGACACAGACTTCGACGTCACCACCGCGATCCGCTTTCACCCCGTCGAAATCGCGCTTTCAATGTTGCTCAAAGTCGGTGCAGTTTACATCCTCGGCCCAGCAGCGCTCGCGGTTTTGGTGTTCGAAATCGTCCTAAACGGCTGCGCGATGTTCAACCACGCCAACCTCAAACTCTCCAAACCCCTCGATGCTATCCTGCGCCTATTCCTTGTCACACCAGACATGCACCGCGTTCATCATTCAAACAAACGCGCGGAACACGACAGCAACTATGGCTTCTCAATCTCGCTTTGGGATCGCGTGTTCAAAACCTACATCCCTCAGCCCAAAGACAGCCACGACGATATGACAATCGGCCTGCAATGGCAGGATGAACGCCCCACCAAACTCGGCTGGTCCCTCGCGCTCCCGTTCTTTCGCAAATGACCTACCTTGCCGCTGAAACCCTAGTTGCAAAACACGGCCTCGCCATTTACGGCGGCTTTCATGGCGACACGACCAATGGCCTACCAACCGACCACCAAACCCTGCTCATGATTGGCCCCAGCCCCACATTTTGGACCCATTTCAAAACCACGTCTGAGCACCAGGACCGCGCCCCGAACCCAATAGATCGTTGGTCCACACGCATCCTTACCCAACTCGCGACCGAACTAACCGCGACACCTTTCCTCCCGTTCGGAGGCCCGCCTTACGCGCCCTTCATGACATGGGCGATCAAAACCAACCGCGCGTGGTTCTCGCCCGTTGGCATGCTCGTTCACGACACAACGGGCCTCATGGTCAGCTACCGTGGCGCGCTCGCATTTCGCACCCGCCTTGCCCTACCAGAAACATCCGCACGGCCCTGCGACCCTTGCGCAAAACCCTGCCTGTCCGCCTGTCCCGTCAACGCCCTCAGTGCTGCGAACGGGTACAACACAGATGCCTGCCACGCCCATCTAAACACACCCGCTGGCAAAACCTGCGTCACCCATGGATGCCTTGCACGGCGCGCTTGTCCAGTATCAGCGGGCGCAAACCGAACGACTGAGCAATCCGCACATCACATGTCATATTTCCACAGGTCCGAACACAAATGAAAACCCTCATCCTCACCCGTCACGCCAAATCTGGCTGGGATGATCTGACTCTGTCGGATCACGAACGCAAACTAAACGAGCGTGGTCGCGAGGGGGCAACAACAATTGGCGCTTGGTTAAACGAACAGGGCCACCACCCCCAACAAATGATCGCATCTGACGCGGCACGCTGTGTTGAAACATGGGATCGCATCGCTGCAAAACTGCCCGCGGTCGAAAAATCATCCTTCCATCACCGCCTCTACCTCGCCGCCCCGCTCACCTTGTACGAGGCATTGAAACAAGCCAGCAGCGACACCGTTATTATGCTTGGTCACAACCCCGGCATCGGCGAATTTGCCTCTGAATTGTTGACCACAACACCTAACCATCCAAAATTCATGCAATACCCATCCGCCGCCACGACAATCATCACCTTTGACATCAACAATTGGACCACGCCCTTCATGGGCAAAGGTACCGCAATTGATTTCATCGTTCCCCGCGATTCGACGGAGTAAGCCAATGGAAAACGAAAATCAAATCTGGAACTTTACAGACGATCACGCGGATCGTTTCATCAAACTGTCAGACGATGTGTTTGACACCCCCGAAACCCTGTACGCAGAATTCAAATCCTGTGCTGCGCATCGCGAATTGTTGGTGGAACAGGGATTTCGCATCACCGACAACGCCGCTGGCCTGCCCACCGCAGTAATTGGCGAAGCAGGTAACGGTGGCCCCGTCATCGCAATCCTTGGCGAATACGACGCGCTGCCCGGCCTATCCCAACACTCTGGCGCGGTTGAGCCAAACGCGATCACCGACGGCGCGCACGGCCACGGCTGCGGGCACAACATGTTTGGCGCAGCGGCCATGCTCGCGGCTACCGCACTCAAAGACTGGATCGAAGCAAACGGCATCAACGCCACCGTGCGATACTACGGCTGCCCCGCAGAAGAGGGCGGCGCGGCGAAAACCTACATGGTGCGCGAAGGACTGTTCGATGACGTTGACGTCGCAATCAGCTGGCACCCCGCACCGTTCCTTGCCGTAAATCAAGAACCCAGCCTTGCGAACGCCCGCATTGATTACACCTTTCACGGCATCGCCTCCCACGCCGCATTCGAACCCGATATGGGCCGCAGCGCGCTCGACGCAGTTGAGCTGATGAACGTCGGCGTCAACTACCTGCGCGAACACATGCCCGATGCCGCACGTGTGCATTACGCCTATATCGATGCAGGCGGCGAAGCCCCCAACGTCGTGCAGGCCCGCGCCACAGTGCGCCAACTGATCCGCCACCCCGATCTACCAGGGTGCAAAGACCTGATTGCGCGCGTCGATAAAATTGCCCAAGGTGCGGCCCTGATGACCGAAACCACACTGGTGAAAAAGGTATTTTCGGGCGTCTCCAACATGCTGGCAAACCGCCCACTAGAAGACGTAATGCAAGCCGAACTCGAATCCCTCGGCCCTGCGCAATTTGATGCAGATGACCGCGCGTTCGCAGCCAAAATCCAAGCGACCCTTCCCAAAGGCGCTGTCGACAGTAACTTTGCCGTCCTAAACTACACTCCAAAACTAGACCAAGACATCAGCCTGTGCGACTGGATCAATCCGCTCGATCGCAAAGGCGTGGTGCGCGCTGGATCAACAGATGTGGGCGATGTCAGCTGGGCCGTTCCAACCGTACAATTGTGGGGTGCAACTTGGACAATCGGCACACCGTTCCACACATGGCAAGTCGTGGCCCACGGCAAAACCCCCATCGCTCACAAAGGCCTGATCCACGCCGCCAAAGTCATGGCCGCTACGGGGCGCGCGCTGATCGAAAACCCTGATGCACTGGCAGCCGCCAAAGCAGCTCACAAAGCACATCTTGCGAAAACGCCCTACGAATGCCCGATCCCTGACGAAACAAAGCCCCCAATCAAACAGGCACCCTAACAATTCGTCTACGCCTTGGGCTTTCTTCTGGCCTAAAATATCCAAATCCCGGCATCAGCCACAAAAAAACCCAGCTCAAAGGCTGGGTTTTTTAATTCGTTTTGATTTGGGCTTAGTGACCCATGATCTGGCTCAAGAACAGTCTTGTGCGATCCGACTGAGGATTGTTAAAGAATTCCTCTGGCTCGTTTTCCTCAATGATCTGACCCTGGTCCATAAAGATAACGCGGTTTGCAACCTGTTTGGCAAAACCCATCTCGTGCGTCACACACAACATGGTCATGCCTTCTTCGGCCAATTCCACCATCGTATCCAGAACCTCTTTGATCATCTCTGGGTCGAGCGCAGACGTCGGTTCATCGAACAACATGATCCGTGGCTTCATGCACAATGAACGGGCAATCGCCACACGCTGTTGCTGTCCACCAGACAATTGACCCGGAAACTTATCCGCTTGCTCTGGAATCTTCACCTTTTCAAGGAAGTGCATCGCAACTTCTTCTGCTTCCTTCTTGGGCGTATTACGCACCCACATCGGAGCCAGCGTCAGGTTCTCAAGAACGGACAAATGCGGGAAAAGGTTAAAGTGCTGAAAGCACATGCCAACCTCGCGCCGAATTCTGTCGATGTTCTTTAGATCAGAGGTCAGCTCGATGCCATCAACGATGATGTCGCCTTGCTGGTGCTCTTCCAAACGGTTGATACACCGGATCAAGGTTGATTTACCAGACCCAGAAGGCCCCGCAATCACGATCCGCTCGCCCCGTTGCACGGTCATATCAATGTCGCGCAACACGTGGAACGCACCGTACCACTTGTTCATGTTGGTGATCTGGATTGCGACCTCGTCGGACACACCCATGTTTGAACGATCGACTTCGCGATCAGTTGCTACTTGTGACATATTATGGCTCCTTAGTGGCCAGTCTTAAGCTTGCGCTCAAGATACATGGAATAACGGGACATCGAGAAACAGAAGATGAAGAAAACCAAAGCGATAAAACCATACAGTTCCCAAACAATACCGTTCCAATTTGCGTCCGCGCGAATGTTGTTGGTCAGACCAAGTGGGTCAGCGAGAGCAATAATCGACACAAGAACCGTGTCTTTGAACAAGCCGATGAACGTGGACACGATACCCGGAATGGAAATCTTCAGCGCTTGCGGCATAATAATCAACCGCGTTGCTTTCCAATAATCCAGACCCAGCGCATCTGCTGCTTCGTATTGGCCCGTTGGCAAAGCCGCCAAACCACCACGAATAACCTCGGCCATGTAAGCTGCGGCAAACAGCGTCACCATGATGATAACCCTCAAGATGATGTCGAACGTCGTGCCAGGTGGCAGGAAGTAGTTCAACAAAGTGGAGGCCACAAACAACAGCGTAATCAACGGAACGCCCCGAATGAACTCGATAAAGCCCACACAGATTGATTTCACGATCAGAAGATCAGATTGCCGCCCAAGTGCCAGCAAAATACCGAGCGGCAAGGAAAGGATAATCCCCGTCACACCGATAACCAGCGCCAACATAAACCCACCGAAAAGAGAGGATTCAACTGGCGTAAGCCCAATCAAACCAATCTGTGATTCAGTCGAGGAAATTGAATTCGCTGTGGTCCTTGCTTTGGTTTCGGCCAATATCGCTGCTTCCAATGCTTCAACATCCGCTTTTGGAACCGACGTATCTACATCTTGAAGCGAGCTAAAGTCACTGACGCTATCAGGTAGATCTGCACGCAACATCGCAGCTGTCGCATTCAAATCACCCAATGATGCCTTTTCTTCAGGCAACCGATCAATTGCAGCAATCGACGAAACGGCCGCTGTAAGTTGATCTTTGCGCTTGCGCAAATCACCCGAGATTTGTGACGCCTCGCTGCGCAAAGGAAGCAGGACTTCTGGGAACATATCCATGAAAGCAGATTTTTCCGCTTTGGACGCACCTTCTGCAAGGGCGGCCTCCAGCAAAGCATCTTTTTGCTCAACGCTTTGCTCGATTTGGCGAGTCAACTCTGCTTGTCGTGCTTCAAGCGAAGCAATTTCAACAGGCAGGTTTTCAGCGTCGATAACCAAATCAGCGCGCGCACCCGACGATACCATTCCCGTCACAGCAGCATTAAACATCTGCGTAAGACCGGTAATTGCAAACAACATCCAAACAATTAGCACAACCGTGCCAGAAAGCATCGAAAGCAGATTACCAAGCTGTTTGTACGCCACCGTGTAAACACCGTAGGCAACTGCGAAACCAGCGATCATCAGAATTGGCACCCAGATTGTTCCACCCCACAAAAGAGTAGGCATAAAGAACGGGTACAATACCGAGAACCACAGCATCTTGCGTGGCACGCTTGAAAACAAGATCGGCGCCAGTGCAATCAGCAGCAAAACAAACGACAGGTTCGGACGCCAGTAAAACTCACTGGGGTAGAACCCATACATCAATTGCAAGAACCGTTCACGGATAACCGACCAACAGGCCGCCCCGTGTGATCCTTCGCCCAATGTTACCGCGAAGGCTTCGCGACACTCGGCCAAAGATCCAGTTTTCCAAACGCCGTTCCAAACCCAAGGCAATATTCCAGACAGAACATACCACAGGAAAACAACCGACAGAATTGTAAGGATCGAATTTAGAACACCAGAAAACAAGTTTTCTTGCATCCATTTAACCGGCCCTGGCGCCGAGTTTGGCGGTAACTGCTCTGGCAGCATCTCGGTGCGAACATAACTTACATCGCTCATATCAACGCTCCCTCAACTTAACAGATTCATTGTACCAGTTCATAATTGTCGAAATCGTCAAACTGATCGACAAATAGATGACCATCAAAATCAACAAACATTCCATCTCACGGCCAGTCTGGTTAAGCGTGATGCCCCCCAGCGTGCCCGTAACATCCATGTAGCCAACCGCAATCGCCAATGACGAGTTTTTGGTCAGGTTTAGATATTGTGAAATCAGCGGAGGAATAATCACCCGCAATGCTTGTGGTAAGATAACTAGGTTCATGGTTCGGCTTGGACGCAGGCCCAAGGCGAAAGCAGCCTCAGATTGTCCTTTGTTGATCGCCATAATACCAGCCCGCACGTTTTCTGCGATAAACGCCGCAGTATACAATGCCAGTGCCAAGGTCAGCGCAATCAAAGAGTTCCGCATGAAAATGCCACCCTTGAAATTGAACCCTTTCAATTCTGGATATTCCAACCCAATCGGGCGGCCCAGAACGAAAAACACCAACACGGCCGGAATGATCAAGATTCCCAGTCCGATCCAAAAGTTCGGTAGTATCTCACCTGTTGCTTCTTGGCGCTTGCGTGACCAGAGATTAAAGAAGAATATACCGATAACCGACAGTAAAAAGACGATAACAACCAATAAACCACCAGAAAACAATTCTGGTTTGGGGGCATAAAAGCCGCGATTGGTAAACGCAAAAGCATCGCCGATATACATTGATGCCGTCGCATTGTCACCACGGAACGCTTTGGGTGCAGGTAGACTCTCAATGAAAATTGCCATCATCAAAACAATCCACAGCAACACAGGCACGTTGCGCAGTGTTTCAATGTAGAACGTCATGATCCGTGCAACGACCCAGTTGTTAGACAGGCGTAGAACACCAATAATCACACCCAGAACGGTTGCGATGATACAGCCTAAAAATGCAACTAACAGCGTATTCAGAACACCAACCAACGCCGCACGACCGTGGGACATCTGGTTGTTATATTCGATGAGTTTTTGGTTAATATCATAACCAGCGGCTTCTCCTAGAAATCCAAAACCAAGTGGCTTCCCTAGAGCCGCGAGGTTTTGTGCCGCATTGTTCAGCAACCAACCAACGCCAAGCAAAAAAAACACAAGCGCAACGATTTGAATCGTTATGGACCGATAGCGCGTGTCGTAAATTAGCTGACTAAGTTGGAAGCCGCCCTTCGGGGGGTCGGTAATTGCAGACATGTGTCCACGCTCCCTTTTGTCTGTTGTGTCGCGTCAATTACCGTCTCCGTGGTTACCCACGGTGAACTGATTGTGCCTTGTTTTTTTTGGTAGATCTTGTCGTACAAAGAAAAAAGGGCGCAACCGAAGTTGCGCCCTTTTCTAAGACTTAACGGAAAGGAGGCGTGTAGATCAGGCCGCCATCAGTCCACTGAGCGTTCAAGCCACGTGCCAGACCGATCGGTGTAGTTTCACCGATGTTACGAGCGAAGACTTCGCCGTAGTTACCGCCAGCAGCGATAGCATTTTTAGCCCAGTCTGCGGACAGACCCAACTGCTCGCCAAGGTTACCCTCGGTACCAAGCAGACGGTTAATTTCTGGGTTGTTGCCAGCTTCCATTGCGGACTCTTTGATGTTCGCAGATGTTACACCCAGCTCTTCAGCCGCGATAAGTGCGTTCATTGTCCAACGAACGATGTCACCCCATTGGTCGTCGCCGTGACGAACCAGCGGGCCGAGTGGCTCTTTGGAAATGATTTCTGGGAGCAGAGTGTGTGCGTCTGGTGATTCAAATGTCGCACGTGTCGCAGCCAAACCGGATGCGTCAGTTGTGTACACGTCACAGGCACCAGCAAGGTA
>JASJIO010000104.1:0-13074 GCA_037625035.1 Amylibacter sp. | reverse complement strand
TTGTGCGTTGGTCGTTGCGTCAAATACCGCGCATTCAAGGTGGGTTCATGGCTATGGACACAAATACGGGTCGCGTTTTGGCCATGCAGGGTGGGTTTTCTTATCAGCATTCGGTGTTTAACCGTGCAACCCAAGCCGCGCGCCAGCCCGGGTCCAGCTTTAAACCGTTTGTCTATGCGTCTGCTCTCGATAGTGGATATTCCCCTGCGACCATCGTAGTGGATGCCCCGATCGAAGTGCAGACACCCCAAGGGTTGTGGCGCCCGCAGAATGCTTCGAAAAAGTTTTATGGCCCCGCACCTTTGCGCGTTGGGATCGAACGGTCGAGAAACTTGATGACCATTCGTTTGGCCCAAGATGTTGGCATGAATGTTGTGGCCGATTACGCCGAACGATTTGGCGTTTACAAAGACATGAATGAAGTACTGGCAAATTCGCTGGGTTCGCAAGAAACCACGCTGTTCCGCATGGTTGCGGCCTATGCGATGTTTGCAAATGGCGGTGAGCGGGTCGAGCCAACGCTTGTGGACCGCGTGCAAGATCGATGGGGCAAAACGATTTATCGCCACGATCAACGCCAGTGCGAGGGGTGTAAACTGGCGTCGCTTGAGGCAGGAATTTCGCCAAAAATCGTATCGGATCGCGAACGGGTGATGGACGCTGTGACGGCCTATCAACTGACATCGATGATGCGCGGCGTTGTTGAACGTGGCACAGCCAGCGGGAGTGTGAAGCTCGGCGTTCCGGTGGCGGGTAAAACAGGCACAACAAATGATGCGAAAGACGTTTGGTTTATTGGATTTACGCCAAATATCGTGGCTGGCTGTTACATGGGACATGATCGCCCGCAATCCTTGGGGCGCGGTGCGTCGGGTGGCGGAATGTGTGGCCCTGTGTTCAACAGGTTCATGAAAAAGGCGATCGCAGAATACGGGTCGAGCGATTTCGAAGTGCCGCCGAACACCTATTTCCTGAAGTTTGACCGCTTTTCTGGCTCGCGTTTGCCTGGTGATGCGACGGGTGGTCATGTCGTTGCCGAGTTGTTCCGCGAAGGCGAAGAGCTACAGTTTGGCATAAGCATTATTGATGGTGGTTTTGCGATGGGCCAAGATTTGCAACTGTTTACGGGTGGCGGCGACACGAAAATAACGACGTCAACGGGCAAGAAGAAAACCATCGCGAAGAAGGCGACGTTTGGATCGCTGTCTTCGGGTGGCTTGTACTAAATCAAGCAGGAATTTTTGTGTTTGGTCTTGAATTTAGAACCCTAATGCCCAACCGTAATCCGAGGGGTTAGGCCTTTGGGACCAAAAACATGAGAGACTGATGGGACTTTGAAATTTTGTAAAAGGTGCAGGGGAATCCCTGTTTGGCGCGGCTGAAGCAGCCCCTGCGAAAGATGCATTGATTAAAGAAATCGAAGCGCTTGGCTTGGATGCCACGGGGCTTGATATTAAAATCGACGGCGACAAAGTGTCCGTTGGTGGTTCGGCTGTAAGCCAAGAAATGAAAGAAAAAGTCATTCTGGCTGTGGGCAACGTCGAAGGTGTAGCAGCAGTTGATGACACGGCAGGCGGCGATGATCCTGTGTTCCAAACAGTTGAAAAAGGCGACACGCTTTGGGCTATTTCGTCCAAGACGCTGGGCAACGTCAGCCGCTACAACGAAATCTTTGAAGCGAACAAACCGATTTTTAGGTCAGGTTCTGCGGATCCCTGCCAAGTAATTCTGCGCCCTTTGGGGTGATAGTTTTCTGCGAAAGCCCTGCCAATTTGGTGGGGCTTTTGTTTTTGTCTTGGGTAATTGTTTGCGATTAATAGTTTTCCTTGCGTAAGCCTTGCTCTTATTTGGTTTTGGCCGCATTATTTGATCTGAAAATAAGGGCGCGAGAAGCGCTATTCTGGGAGGAAAAATCACATGGCCATCACTGATCTCGCGTCTGTCGTCGCGGTTGAAACCGAAATGCCTGTTGAGGACCGTTGGACTGCGAAAACCGTTTATCAACAGTTGGAACAGACTTGCGAAAAGTTCGGCACAAAAGATGCGGTCAGCTTTCAATTGCTGGGTGGGCCGAATGATCCCAACATCACGCTGAGCTGGAACGAGACCAAGGATCGCATTACGCAAGCGGCGAACCTGTTTCGATCCTTAGGCGTGGGGCCAAAAGATGTGGTGGCGTATTTGTTGCCAACGACCCATGAAACCGCGATCACGATGATGGGTGGCATGACGGCGGGCATAGTTGCGCCGATCAATCCGACCCTGCAACCTGAGCAAATCTCGGCTTTGTTGCGCGAAACGGGTGCCAAAGTTTTGGTGACGTTGAAGGCGTTTCCAAAGACAGAAGTGGCTCAATTGGCGGCCCAAGCGGTTGCGGGTGCGCCGAATGTGACGACCGTGGTGGAAATTGATTTGCTGGCGCATTTGACAGGTTTGAAGAAATTCATCGTGCCTTTGATACGCCCAAAAGTGGAAACCAAGCACCATGCAAAGGTGATTGAATTTAACGCGGCATTGGCGAGCCAGCCAGAAGACAAACTGACGTTCGAGGAAGATTTGAACGATCCGTATTGTGCGTATTTCCACACCGGTGGAACGACGGGCATGCCAAAGATTGCGCAGCACAAACATTCCGGGATTATTTTCAACGGTATGTTGGGCAATATTCTGTCGCTTGATGAAAACTCTGTTGTGATTTGCCCGCTGCCGATGTTCCACGTTATGGCGGCGCATGTTTTCTGGTCTGCGGTACTGTTTGGGGGTGGGCATATCGTGTTTCCAACGCCTGCTGGGTATCGCGGTGACGGTGTTTTTGACAATTTCTGGAAGTTGGTCGAGCGATATAAAGCCACCTATATGGTGACGGTCCCAACGGCGGCGGCGGCGTTGCTGCAACGCCCTGTGAACGCAGATATTTCAACGTTGAAGGGCGCGATGTGTGGCTCTTCGCCGTTGCCAGTGGAATTGTTTAAGCGTTTCCAAGGCGTTACGGGTGTTGATATCCTTGAAGGGTACGGTATGACAGAGGCCACTTGTTTGGTGTCTGGCAACCCTGCGGACGGCGAAAAGGTGATCGGGTCTGTTGGCTACCGCTTTCCGTATACCGACATTAAGATTTTGGATTGTGCCGAGGATGGCAGCATTCTGAAAACGATGGGTCCAGATGAAGTGGGCGAGATATGCGTGCTGAACGCGGGTGTGAATGTGGGTGAAACCTATACTGATCCGACCAAGAATGTTGGGCTGTACGCGGGTGGAACGCATTTGCGCACGGGTGATTTGGGGCGGATTGATGCGAACGGTTATCTTTGGATCACGGGTCGTGCGAAGGATTTGATTATTCGGGGCGGTCACAACATTGACCCTGCGATGATCGAAGAAGCCTTGGCTGGGCACCCAGATGTCGGGTTTGCGGGCGCAATTGGCCAGCCAGATGCGCATGCGGGCGAAGTTCCCTGTGCGTTTGTGGAATTGGTTGAAGGCGCGACGACCACCGTTGATGATTTGCTGGTGTTTTGTAAGGAAAATGTCCACGAGCGGGCTGCGCAACCAAAGTATCTGGAGATCATGGACGAACTGCCGAAAACGGCGGTTGGCAAAATCTTTAAGCCTGATTTGCGACGTTCAGCGATTACGCGCATTTATAACGCGGCGCTGGCGGATGTGGGTGTTGGCGCATCGGTTGTGAAAGTTGTCGAGGATAAGAAACGCGGGTTGGTTGCGCAGTTGGAGAAATCTGATGCGAGTGTAACTGATGATGCGGTGAAAGCGGTGCTTGGCGCGTTCATCAATCAGTGGGAATGGGTGTAACGTCTGCCACAAGGTTATTTGATTAGGAAAAGGGCGGCCCGATGGGTCGCCTGTTTTATTAGCTGTCGCCTGAGAATTTCGCCTGCATTTCATCACGCGCATCGTCGGTGATTTTGGGGAAGGTGATTTCGGGCACAGTGAAGGCGTGGCCGACTGGCAGCAGGTTAACGGCGGATGCTACGTTTTCGGGCCATGCCAGCGGGGTGTTCATCGCATCCGACAATGCATCGGCGGCGTCTGGGATGAAGGGTTCGGACAGGGCGGCGTAAAACGGTATGAGGTTCAGCGCGAAACGGATTTGTGTGGCGGCGGCTGCCTCGTCTGTTTTGAAGACGGACCACGGTGCGACCTCTTGCAGGTATTCGTTCCCAAGGGACCAAATTGCGCGCAACTCGGACGCGGCTTTGCGAATTTCCATGTCGGCCATGAAGGTTTCATAGGCAGTTAGGCGGGTTTTCAGGGCGTCGATTACTGCCTGTTCGGCGGGGCCGTAATCATTGCCAGCAGGGATTTCTTCACTGAATTTAGAGCGACAGAATTTTGTGACACGGGAGACGAAATTGCCGAGCACGTTGGCGAGATCGGAGTTCACGGAAGATTGGAAATCGTCCCAAGTAAATTCGCTGTCCGAGGATTCTGGTGTGTGGGACAAAAGCCACCAGCGCCAGCAATCGGATGGCAGAATTCCGAGCGCTTGGTCCATGAAGACGCCACGCCCTTTGGATGTTGAAAACTGTCCGCCGTCGTAATTAAGGTAGTTGAAGGATTTGATGTAATCCACCAGCTTCCACGGTTCATCCGATCCCATGATCGTGGCGGGGAAGGATAGCGTGTGAAACGGGACGTTGTCTTTGCCCATGAATTGAACGTAGGTCACATCATCTGCGCCTTTGTCTGTGCGCCACCACCGTTCCCACTCTGCATCGGTTTTGCCGTTCGCGTCGGCCCATTCGGCGGTCGCTGCGATGTATTCGATGGGTGCATCGAACCAAACGTAAAAGACTTTGCCTTCCATGCCGGGCCAATCGGCGGTGCCGCGTTTGACGGGGATGCCCCAATCAAGGTCGCGGGTGATGCCGCGATCGCGCAGGCCTTCGCCGTCGTGCAGCCACTTTTTGGCGATGGATGTTGTGAGGATTGGCCAATCGGTTTTGGATGAAATCCACGCGTCGAGTTTGTCTTTTAATGTGGATTGGCGCAGGTACAGGTGCTTTGTGTCGCGCACTTCGAGATCTGTGGAGCCTGAAATGGCGGAGCGTGGATTGATCAGATCGGTTGGGTCGAGCTGTTTCGTGCAGACCTCGCATTGATCACCGCGCGCGTCTTTAGACCCGCAGTTGGGGCAGGTGCCCTCGATGTAGCGATCCGGCAGGAAGCGGCCATCGGTGTTGGAGTAAACTTGCGTTTCAGAGACTTCTTCGATCAAGCCTGCATCAGCGAGGCGGCCTGCGAAATGTTGGGTGAGCGTGTGGTTGCGCTGCGAAGAGGAGCGACCGTAATGATCGAATGATAGGCGGAAGCCATCGGCCAATTCGGACTGAATGGCGTGCATTTCTTTGCAATATTCATCGATGGGTTTGCCAGCCTTAGCGGCGGCCAATTCGGCGGGTGTGCCGTGCTCGTCGGTGGCGCAAATGAACATCACCTCAGCGCCACGGGCGCGGTGGTAGCGCGCGAACAAATCGGCGGGCAATTGCGAGCCGATAAGATTGCCGAGGTGTTTAATCCCATTGATGTAGGGAATTGCAGAGGTGATGAGGATACGGGCCATGATGTACGTCTTTGTTAAATTCGTGTTTTGCAGATGTAGCGGATGTGGCGAAAGGGCGGAAGGGGCAATGCGCTAGCTGTGCAAGATTGGTGGCTTGTTTACCATTTTGTTGCGTATTTTTTGGAATTCGCACTAGGTTGGTGGCGTATCTAAAATTTGAAACTTAGAATCAGAAAATGAAATTATCCTTTGCACATTGCGCTGATTTGTTTGCCGGAAGTTACACCGCAGTGAAGCACAAAAAAAACGCGGCAAGCTGACAAAAGGCGTGGCGGAGTATTTTTACGACAAGGGCGCGCAGGCGTTGATGTTAGACCACAATGTGTTGGTGATCCCTGGATCAAACGAGCTGTTGGATTGGATGCGCAACCTCAACGTTTATAATATTTTGGGCAAGACCTACAAAGCCAAGGCGAAGGCGAAATCCAAAACGGGTGCGATTTTGCATTCGGGATTTAACCGTCATGCAAATTTGATCGGGGCGTTTGCCAAGAGACATGATGCGAAGTTTATTATCGGGCATTCACTGTGCGGTGCTGCGGCGCAGATTTTAGGCAGCTGGATGGGGGTTCCTGCGATTGGGTTCGCGTTAAGTTGGGGGCGCGTTCGGTCAAGAATGAGAAGCTGATTTTGAACATCTGCCGGATGGATGATTTTGTCACCCATGTGCCACCGAGCGAGATCGAGTTTCGTCGTTTCGGCAAAACCATACAGTTGATCCCGCCAACAACGAACCCCGGGCTCGATCATTCGATGCCGAAATACATTAAGGCGCTGGGGTATGACACGCTGGATGAAAAAATGCCCAAACTTGGGGCAAGCAAGCTAGGCGCTGTGGGCACCATCTGCGAGGGTTTTCACGAAAGCGAGCACGTCTGCGACCGGTTCGCCAGCGCCCATTTTTTCGACAATTGCAGAACCAACGACTGCGCCGTCTGATACGGCGGCCATTTCGGCGGCTTGTTGGGGTGTTTTGATACCAAAGCCGATGCAAACGGGCAGATCGGTGGATTGTTTGATGCGGGCCACTTCGCGCCCGACAGTTTGCGCATTGGCAGACCCTGCGCCCGTGATGCCCGCGATTGCGACGTAATAAATGAAGCCAGAGGTGTTTTGCAGCACTTTGGGCAGGCGTTTTGCATCTGTTGTTGGCGTTGCAAGGCGGATCGGGTGCAAGCCAGCGGCAATGGCTGGGATTGCCAACTCGGAGTCTTCTTCGGGTGGCAGATCAACGATGATGAAGCCGTCGATGCCCGATGCTTTGGCATCTGCAAGGAATTGATCGACGCCGTGAAAGTAGATCGGGTTGTAAGAGCCCATCAGAACGATTGGGGTTGTGTCGTCTGTCTTGCGAAAATCCGCTGCCATTTGCAGGGTTTTTTTCAGGGTCATGCCACCTGCAAGGGCGCGTTGTCCTGCAAGTTGGATGGTTTCGCCGTCGGCCATTGGATCGGTGAACGGGACGCCGAGTTCGATGATATCAACGCCAGCGGCAGGCAGGCCTTTCATCAGCTCGAACGTTGCATCGTAGTTTGGATCACCTGCCATAATGTAGGAAACAAAAGCGGATTTGCCGCTTGCTTTGAGTTCGGCGAATTTTACGTCAATGCGTGACATGATAGATCCTTACGTTCAGTTGGCTTCCAAATGCGCGAATAGGGGAGGGGAATCAAGGGTTGGTGGCGGTTTTTCTTGACCTTATGCGCATTACTGGTAGGGGATGCGACAACTTTTAATCAAATGATACGAGGGCGTGCAAATGGGCTTTAAGACTGGGATCGTGGGTATGCCGAATGTGGGGAAATCCACATTGTTCAATGCGCTGACCAAAACGGCGGCTGCACAGGCGGCGAATTTCCCGTTTTGCACGATTGAGCCGAACGTTGGTGAAGTGTCTGTTCCTGATAAACGGTTGGACACGCTGGCCAAGATTGCTGGGTCCAAATCCATCATTCCTGCGCGCATGACGTTTGTGGATATTGCGGGCCTTGTTAAGGGTGCGAGCAAGGGCGAGGGACTGGGCAATCAGTTTTTAGCAAACATCCGTGAATGCGACACGATTGCCCACGTGCTGCGGTGTTTTGAAGACGACGACATTACGCACGTTGATGGCCGTGTGAACCCCGTTGAGGACGCGCAAACCATCGAGACGGAATTGATGTTGGCGGATTTGGAAAGCATCGAAAAGCGGATCGTGGGTTTGGCGCGCAAGATGAAGGGCGGCGACAAAGAAGCTGTTCTGGCCAATAAGCTGTTGGCGCGTGCCAAGGCGGTTATCGAAGAGGGTAAGCCGGCGCGGTACGTCGAGATTGCAGAAGATGAGCGCAAGGCGTGGGACATGTTGCAGCTGTTGACCAGCAAACCTGTTTTGTATGTGTGCAACGTTGAGGAAGAAAACGCGGCCAAGGGCAATGTGCATTCGGATGCGGTGGCCAAGATGGCAGCAGATGAAGGTGCAGTGGCGGTTGTGATTTCAGCGGCGATTGAAGAAGAGATCAGCCAGTTAGACGACGAGGAAGCGGTGATGTTTCTGGAAGAGATGGGTCTGGAAGAGGCGGGTTTGGATCGATTGATCAAGGCCGGCTACACGTTGCTGGCGTTGCAAACCTATTTCACGGTCGGCCCCAAAGAGGCGCGTGCGTGGACGATTGCCAAGGGCACATCTGCGCCAAAAGCGGCCGGTGTGATCCACGGTGATTTTGAACGCGGGTTCATTCGCGCCGAAACGATTGCCTATCAAGATTTCGTTGATAATGATGGCGAGCAGGGTGCCAAGGAAAAGGGCAAGATGCGGGCCGAGGGTAAAACCTATCTGGTTTTGGACGGCGATGTGCTGCACTTCTTGTTTAACACCTGATCCAAGCCCGACCTGAACAAAATACGCCGTTTTGGCGTGCTGAAATATTGAATTTAGGACTGCTTTTGCGGCCCTTTTTCGTGGGTTTTGTTAACATTCGGCGAGTCGAAACTTGGTTGATGCGTTTTTAACCACCCCGAATCGTGGTTAAACATCTGTTAATAATAGCTTTTATTTGGCTAACATACGTACGAATTTAGCCAATTCGGTTAGATTGTGATGTTAACTGACGTTGAAAAAATTAGGTAATTCCGAGTTTTGGTCAGATAAACCGAATTTTTAGAAATCCTAACGAAACATGAATTTCTAACCTTCACATCCTGTTCACATTTAGCGCCCATTCCTGATGTTGGTGGTAATGCACTGATGTCCTCTTGGGGAAAAACGAGGCTCGGTGTGAGTGAAAAAAGTGGAGCAAAATATGTTGTCTTTCGAAGTGACGAGCGTAGTTATTGACGTCTCAAGCACAGAATTTTTGGGCCTTTCAGATGTTGAATTTGTACAGGTAAACGGCAGCTGGAATGTTGTTTTTGCAAGCGAAGCAGAAGGCGCGATCACAACATTCTGTTTTGAAAATAACACCCTGACATGCGTATTAGACTCCCAATCATACTCTAGCACATCAGGCACACGCATGATCGGCGATTTGACAATTGCATAGATCAACGGCGAAACAATGTTGCTGCCAGCGACACGCTATGAAGATCAAACAAACCTATACAACATTTCAGGCACCGGCCTTTTGGACAACGGCGTAACCCAAACGGCATCGGCCAATTGAACCTGAACACAGCCGTATCAGGGGGCGCAAACACATACGTTTATACAGCAAACCACAATGGCAACGGCAGCACAGCCTATTCAGTTGATGCGAGCCTGAACTTTACGCAAGTGGACCAAGAATTTGACACAGGCGCGACATACCTTGGTGATGTAAGCGCATTTTCAAACGCAAACGTTGCTGGCGTTGAGTATTTATTTGTCGCATCCGCATATGATGCAGGCGTAAGCAGCTATCTTATCGGTTCAAACGGCGCATTGAGCCTGGCAGACACAGTAACACCGGGCGAGTTTTCCGGGTTCTATTTGGCACAAGACCTGATCTCTCTTGAAGTTTCTGCCAAGATTATTTGGTAATGGCATCCGCTGGCACATCTAGCCTGACCGTTTATTCAGTATCCGCAAACGGCGCGTTGTTTGAAACTGATTTCCTGATCGACAGCTTGGACACACTGTTTCAAGACGCATCTGTTTTGGAGAGCTTTTTTATGACGACCGCTCCTTTGTGATTGCAGCAGGCAGCGACAATGACATCACAATTTTGGAACTGACAGCGACCGGCCAATTGTGGGAAATGGCATCTTTGGCTGACACCTACGACACAACATTGGCAAACGTAACTGGCATTAGTGCCGAAGTGATCAACGGTTCAGTTGAGATCTTGGTCAGCTCTGCAACAGATCACGGGTTCACACACATCGCGTTGGATACATCGATGATGGACAGCGCAATCACTGGCAGCGCTGCGGCCGATTTCCTTCGCGGCACGTCTTCTTCTGATTTGATTTACGGCCTGGACGGAAACGACAATCTGGTTGGTCGTGGCGGTGCAGATACTTTGGTTGATGGCGCTGGCATTGATTATTTAACAGGTGATGGCGGACGCGACGTGTTCATGTTTGGAGAAGACGGCGAAATTGATCCCATTTGTGATTACAGCGTTGGCTATGACCAAATTGATCTGTCCCAGTTTGCTGGCGTGTTTGGCATGAACGACATTGAAATCATTCAATGGTGTGACGGGGTTATCATCGTTGTGAACGAAGACGCGATCGTTGTGCAAAACCAAGACAACTCTGAATATTTGGCTGAAGAATTCGGAACATTTGACTTTTTGTTCTAAGAACCACCGCATGCATATGCTTTCCACAGCGCATGCGACCTTGCCGGATCGAGATTTTTTCACTCCTCGATCCGGCATAATTCGTTTTAGGGGTTGGTTTTTAAAGATGAGGAATTCGCTGGAACCCGTTTCAAATCGGGGTAAGTTAGTGCCAAATGAAATGAACGGGAGGTGCGGCATGCGCTATTTACACACGATGGTACGGGTTACCGATTTGGATGCGTCGATTGATTTTTGGTGCGCCAAGATGGGCATGGTTGAAACGCGCCGCATCGAAGTACCTGAGGGCAAATTTACGCTGATATTTTTGGCGGGCGACAAGGATGAAACCGACGCAAAGGCGAATAATTCACCAGAGTTGGAGCTGACCTATAATTGGGGCAGTGAAGAGAAATACGAGACAGGACGCAGCTGGGGGCATTTGGCCTATAAGGTTGATAACATTTACGAAACTTGTCAGGCGTTGATGGACAAAGGTGTTGTGATTAATCGTCCGCCGCGTGATGGGCGTATGGCGTTTGTGAAATCGCCCGACAATATTTCCGTGGAATTGCTGCAAGAGGGCGAGAGCCTTGCATCTGCTGAGCCTTGGGCGAGCATGGAAAACACAGGAGGCTGGTAGGATCATGAGCACCGATGCGCACACGACACACGCGGCAGAGGAAGACGAGCGTAACCGCGACATCAAAATCTGGGTGAACGGCGATATTGTTCCTCGTGATGACGCGAAAGTTTCGGTTTATGACAGCGGCTTTATGTTGGGGGATGGCATGTGGGAAGGCATGCGCCTGTACGATGGGGTGTGGGCGTATTTCGATGATCACATGGATCGGCTGTTTGAGAGCTGTAAGGCGGTTAGCCTCGATATCGGGATGGATCGCGCAGGGATTGCGGATGCGTTGCGTCAGGTGCAGGTGGCCAACGACATGCACACGGATGTGCATTGCCGATTGATGGTGACGCGCGGCGTGAAGGTGAAGCCGTTTCAGCACCCATCGTTAAGCCAGTCCGGGCCGACGACAGTGATTATCATGGAGCATTCCAAACCTGTAAGCACGTTGCAGGGTAGGGGGATTGTGTTGGTGACTGTGCCCCAAGTGCGCGGTTTGCCGATGGCGCAGGACGCGAAATATAACTCTCATTCAAAGCTGAACTGCGTGATTGCCTGCCTTCAGGCGGAACAGGCGGGGGCGGACGAGGGGCTGATGCTCGATCCAAATGGGTTTGTGAACACGACAAATGCCTGCAACTTTTTCATTGTGCGCAAAGGGCAGGTTTGGACCAGTTCTGGCGATTTCTGCATGAACGGTGTGACACGCCAACGGGTGATTGATCTGTGCCGCGCCGACGGCATTCCCGTGTTTGAAAAGAACTATTCCTTGGTGGAAGCCTATGGCGCAGATGAGGCGTTTTTAACGGGCACATTTGGGGCGCAAACCCCTGTGGCGCAGATAGACGGCAAAGAGATTGGCACCGGGGATCGCCCTGTTACGGCGCGGATACAGGCGTTGTACAAACAGGCGATCTTGGATCATGTGGCGGCGCGCAAAGCCTGACGGGCGTATGCTTGCAGAACTTCTTCAATGTGGAAGTAAAACCCAGAGTTGATTAACGGATTGCGTTTAAAATTACTTAACCCTAAGTTGATGTGCGGGGGTGGCCACGTTTATCCCCTATTTTTAACGAAGCGAATTAATACCGAAGCGAATTTGAAACTGGTCTAATTTAAGGAGCAGGGGCATGGGTGTTCCTGATTTTGAAGATCGTTGTGCAGAGCTTCGGCAACGCCTGAGTAAAAGTAATGTCCTAATTGTAGTCACTTATTTTGTTGTTTTCATGTACTGCACAACTGCGGTTGTTCTAACTTTTGTTCTGCTGTTTTGGGATCAAATCGAACTGGCTTTGGCGGTTTTTAGCGGGTTATCAACTTTGTCTGCTGGCGTCGCCGGATTTTGGTTTGGAAACAGAAACACTGGGCACCCTGAAGAAATGCCAACCCCATTGGGTAAATCGGAACGCGCGGTTTCTTCAAATTTGTTGAACCCTGAAAATGCGTCTTTGCGACCAAATTCATCTTTGGATGATGAAAAGAAAAGCCCTAAACTAAACAAAGACGAAACTAATACGAAAGCTATTGAAGCGGAACTTCCGTCAGCCGGGCAAGAAACTAATTCCATCAACGAGTCCCTAAATGATCAGGATCAGTTACGTACAAGCCCAGAGTTTTCTCGCCCCTTAGAAGTAACTAAGAATCGCGCACTTGCTAGAGGGAGTTGAGCAAATAGTATTTTCAATTTCTTTTGTTTTACAAAACTAGATTCGGTTAGGCTTTGTAAGCTTGGCATAACTCAAGAAATTCCCGCCTGCTGATTGAAACTGTTTGACCTTGGTCTGGCGTGGCCCCGCCCTTGTGAACACAGACCATGACCATAGAGACACCTACAACAGCTGTTAGTAGGTTTGGCGCAATGACACTACGGCGACAAGACGACTCGATGATAAATCCATAACTGGCCAATGCATCGATGCTTAGATACCTATTGGGCAAGCAAATCGCTAATCGTCGCTAGGCGAAATGGTCCACTGTGCTTCTTCCATGTTTTGAAATTACCGATTTACTGCCAATCAACTGTGCTCGGTTCGTCGACTGTAAGTTTGTTCAGTTGGCAAATTAGTTTTGATAGCGGCTTGTCTGGGTTGCTCCCTATCAACGGAAATACCATGAAAGAATAC
>JASJIO010000103.1:0-5686 GCA_037625035.1 Amylibacter sp. | reverse complement strand
GTGATAGCTCAAATGCAGCGAATGAGTTAGGGCCAAGGTCCGGAACCAGTGGGTAGCGACGACGTGGCGCGTTCGCGTGGTTGAAGCTAGAAGGGGGCTGGCCTGTGCCGTGGCTCTTGGAGCGTGAGGGATGGGCACAGTAACCCCTTAAACACGACTGCAGTTAATGACAGATATGGGAAAGGCCGGGGGGCTCAAAGACACGTTGATTTGAGATGGTCTTATAATTGAGGTTGATAGCTTGTGCAGTGCGATCCGGCACCCTAAAGCGCGGAGTTTCAACGTCAGAATAAAAAGTTTAGCTCACTATAAGGCTGCAACATCAATACAACGATGAAACCTAAGGAATCATTGTCAAATCTAGTGTTTGAGGTTTTTTGATCATGCGGCGATCTGGCTTGGTTTCGTGGTTTCAATTCCGTCTTTGAATTTGACGCCAGTGATGACTTTGGCGAGGGTGTCAAAGCCGCGTAGTTTCGTCCAGTTTTGCTCAGCGCATTGTCCCAGCTTAAATATCATGTGCAGCATGCCATCTCGTGAGAGGCATCCTTTGGAACGCTTGATTCGGTGGCGGATGGTTGCGAAGGCGGACTCAATCGGGTTACTGGTGCGGATGGTCTTGTCACGGTTTACTTCCGGTCTCTTTCGAGCAAACATTGCTATGAAGGAGATAAAAAATGGCAAAAAAAACCGAAGAGTTCCGCCGCAATGCGGTCAGCATGGCGCTGACCAGTGGGCTGACCAGACCCCAGCTTGCTTCAGACTTGGGTGTTGGGGTTTCGACGCTGAACAAGAGGGTTCAGCGACATCAACACGAAGATCTGATGTCTGGGCCGCATGAAGACGTGGAAAAGGAGAATACGCGTCTTCGCAAAGAAGTCCTACTTCTGCGTGAAGAAAGGGAAGTGTTAAAAAAGGCGGCGATTCAGTGACCGTCAGGGCATTGCACAGCAATGTCCCGAGAGATTTCTTTGCAGGCCAAAGCCGGTGAGGTTCGCCTTCATTGACGGCTGCAAAGAAGTTTGGCCTGTCGCGTTTCTCTGCAAGGTTTTGCGGGTTACATCGCGAGGCTTCCGTGCTTGGCGGGTTCGCCCTATGAGCCAGCGTCAACGCGGTGATACGGTGATCCTAGCTCATATCCGTGAACAGCACCGCTTAAGCCTACAACGTTATGGGCGACCACGCATGACCGATGAACTGCAGGAACTGGGTGTGAGCGTTGGGCAGCGTCGCGTGGGCCGTCTGATGCGCGATAACGGTATCAAGATCATCAGGACCCAGAAATATAAGGCCACTACGGATAGCAATCATGCGTTCAACATCGCACCCAATCTACTTGATCAGGATTTTTCTGCCGCTGGGCCAAACCGGAAATGGGCCGGTGACATCTCCTACATCTGGACCAGTGAGGGCTGGCTGTATCTTGCAGTAATTCTCGATATCTATTCTCGGCGAGTGATTGGTTGGGCTGTAAGTAATCGTATGAATCGGGATCTCGCAATTCGTGCTCTTGATATGGCGGTCGCACTGCGTCAGCCACGCGAAGGGTGCATTCATCATGCGGATAGGGGATCACAATACCGTTCACACGGCTACCAAAAACGCCCGAAAAAGTACGGCTTCAAGGTGTTAATGAGCGGCAAGGGCAATTGTTATGACAACTCCATGGTGGAGACGGTCTTCAAAACCATCAACGCGGAGCTGATCTGGCGTAACCGTTTGGAAACAAGACGCCAAGCTGAAGGGGCTATATTCCAGTACATCAATGGGTTTGTAATCCACGACGACGGCACTCGTCACTTGGTGGAAAAAGCCCCTTGGCATTTGAACGAAAGGCCGCATAAGTGAGCTGAGAGACTGGAACGCAAGCGTGATAAGACCATTTGCATCAAAGCGTTGTACGTGCCGGCCCATTTGGGTTTGGTTTCGGCCAGTCTTCCGATGGAGTTATCCGTTTCACGACGCGATTTATTAATTTGGTCTTGGATTTTGAAGATCATTCGACGAAATTGCTAATGCTAATAGTGAAAATAAAATCAGGAAAACAGCTGTGTTCAAGGAAATGTGTTACAGATATAAAAGACCGAAGCTAGAAAAATTTGAACACTAAAAATGACGATTAACCAACTCGGTCTTATAAAAAAGCTAGTTTAACTGCCTGATCAAAACGACACCAGAGCATATGGGAAGCCTGATTTACCAATGAAAATCTCAATTATTATTCCAACGCGCGATCGGGCATTCTATTTGCGCCAATCGCTAGCCACGGCAACTGCGATTGTTGATCCAAATATTGAAATTTTGGTCAGTGAAAATGCCTCTGTTGATGATACAGAGCAGGTCGAACAATAGGCCAATGACCCGCGAATTAAATACGTAAATACGGGCACGCGTTTGGCAATGCGTCAAAATTTCGAATTTGCGCTGAAACAAAGTATCGGTGAATATGTAATCTATTTTGGTGATGACGACGGAATACTCCCTGGGCAATTTCCCATGCTGCGTAGGATTTTAGCTGAAAATAGACCAGATGGGCTCAGTTGGGAGTACCCAGTGTTTGGCTGGCCGATCAAAGGCTACGGCAATCGAACAGGTGGCGTGCGGCTGATCAAAGGCAAAGTTTTCGGCAAGCCCAAAGTGGTGGATGTTGCCCAGCGTCGTCGCGCTGCTGAAGCGGGGCGGTTAGATCGCCACCACCCGATGCCTGCGATTTATCATGGCTGTCTTTCTCGTGGTTTTTTGGATAAAATGTCCCGATCAGATGGCACCTGTATTTTGTCGTGCAGTCCAGACACGTATGTAAATTACCGAGCAATCCAGCATGGTGGTGATTTCCTGCATTCGAACCACCCGTTTTCAATCAACGGCTATAGCCCAGCAAGCACGGGTGGCAGCATTGCCAGCCAAGGCAGTGCTGCAGATAAATCCATATCCATCTCCAAAACCAAATTCGAATTGGAACTGAAAACGGACCCCATTGAAGATGTTATTCCGCTGTCAAAATCCACGGCTCTTGGCTTTTTGGGCACGGTTGAAACTGTGCGTCACCATTTCCCAGAACCTGCGCTGACATTGAATTACGAGTCTTGGTATGTAGGTGTTTTGGGTGACATGCGTGGCAAAGATGCTTCGACACGTGGCGAAATTTATGCGTCGCTGCGCGAACATGCAGCAAAATATGATGCCTTGCCGGCCTTGAAAGCTGCGCAACAGCCTTGGCGGCAATCCCTCAGAAGGCTCTCGGTGACGGTGGACAAAAACATCGCTAAGATAAACAGTTTTCGGGTGCAGACCAATCGAGGCGGCGAAAATACAATTCTTACGGCGGCATACGTCTGTGATGCGCTTTTGGGGCAGGATTTTGATGACGTGTTAAGCGGAAAGCTTGGTCGCAGTGCGGGTTGGGGAAATGTAAAATCGCGTCTTAAACAGCAAACAACAAACAGATAACACCTGCGCCAAATGGCGTAAAAGCGAACAGTGGAACGGAGAACAGGCAATGACAACGAAAGATGATCGCGAAGAATTCAACCAAGATGTCTTGGACAGTGCAACGGCGCTGGGCAAAGATGCGGCGTTATTTGAGCAATCCAAAAAGCTAATCCTTGGTTTGGATGAATATGATTATTCCTATCTTTGGAGCTGGATGGGTGTGCCGATCATTCAATTTCCAGCCGATGTAATGGCAACCCAAGAAGTTATCTGGAACACTAAACCAGATATTATTATCGAAACGGGCGTTGCGAGGGGGGGGTCGGTTTTGTTCATGGCCTCCATTCTGGAAATGATGGGCAATGGTGAGGTAATTGGCGTTGATATTGATATGCGGGCTCACAATGTTGATAGCATTGAAAAACACTCGATGTCTAAACGAGTCACGCTGATCGAAGGTGGGTCGGTTGATGACAATACGCTTGCCCGTGTGAAGGCGGAAATTCCTGAAGGCGCGCGCGTTATGGTGGTTTTGGACAGCGATCACAGCCGCGATCACGTGCTTGCGGAATGTCGGGCTTACGGTGGACTGGTGACGGCTGGGTGCTATCTTGTTGTGGCGGACACGTTGGTTGGCCATTTGAGCGAAGAAGAAGCCCCAAAAAAGCGGTCTCATCTTTGGTCGAAGGGCAACGAGCCACTGTCTGCGATGCAAGATTACCTTGCCGAAACTGATGTTTTTGAGATCGACCCAGTGATCAATGGTAAGCTAGTGATGTCTTCGTCGCCCGGCGGATATCTGCGCCACAAAGGGTGATTTAACATGCAAAAAACGGCGATTGTGCTCTCGGCAGGTGGTTCGGCATTTTTTAATGCTTTCGAGCTGGTCGACTATGATCCGTCGTTGTATTTGATCGGTACAGACCGGAAAACGATTGCCACGGACAAAGTAAATCAATTGGGCATCAGCCATGTGTGTTTAAACGGCGAAACGCGCGACGAAATTTCTGACGCTATTTCAACATCTTCGATTGATCACGGGTGTGATGCGGTTTTGCTGTATATTGACATGCTGGTCAGCGCCTCACTGTTCGAGAGCTTACTGACATTCAATATTCATCCGTCCTGGCGGCCTGCATTTCTGGGTTTGGACGGTGTCGCCGATGCGTTTGCCGCAATACACTGTTTCAAGGGGGCAAGCTGCACTGCGTTGATGCGGGAATGGACACGGGGCTTGTGGTTGCGCAAACGCTTGAGCCCGTGTCCCAAAAAGCAAGCAAACAGTGGCGTTATAAATTGGCCTATGTTCAAAAAATGCTGATGTTATTTTTTTTTACAGAACGTAAGTTTGCGGGGCAGGGTGACCCAGATGTGCTGGGCCTAGATCCTGTGATAAATTCCCGTCTGTTTGAGTTGAACTACTGCGCTGCGGTGGCCAAAGCTTGGGCCATCGCGAAAGGTTTTTCAAAGACATGACGCGCGTTGTAATCTCTCAGCCGATGTATTTCCCGTGGGTTGGTTTTATGGCCCAAATGGCGCTGGCGGATGTGATGATTTGGCTTGATGATGCACAGTTTTCCAAAGGTTCGTTTACCAACCGCGTGCAAGTAAAAACCGCTAATGGGATCAAATGGCTTAGCATTCCGCTCAAGGGTCAGGGCAGTGGGCAACTGATCCACAATCTTGAAACAAGCGACCCGTTGATTGCTGATCGCCAAAGCTCGCTGTTGAAAAACGCCTTTGACGGATGCCCGCACAAGGCAAATGCGTTAACGGCCTTTGGGGCAGCGTGGGGTGATCATCCGCTGGTTGAAACGCTGATTTCAAGTTGTGAAGGCCTGGCAAAAAACCTTGGCCTGCCGCACCGCGAAACATTGCGCAGTTCCGAAATGAACGTATTGGGCAAAGGCAATGAGCGTGTCCTTGCATTGGTGAAAGCCGCCAAGGGTAGCACGTACATCACAGGGCATGGCGCGCGAAATTACCTTGATCATTCCCAGTTTCAAGACGCGGGCGTCCATGTTGAATACATGGATTATGAGCCGTTGCCATGGTCACAAGGCCCTGATGCGTTTACACCTTATGTCACGGCTCTTGACCTTGTGGCACGGGTCCCCCAAAAAGACCGTTTCGCCCACCTAGCGCCCAAGACACAGTCCTGGCAGACATTCATGACCTAAAGATTCATGGCTAAATATGAGCGAAGATTTTAAAAAGAACGGGTACGTTATTTTATTAGGCTTTTTTGACGTCG
>JASJIO010000102.1:0-8514 GCA_037625035.1 Amylibacter sp. | reverse complement strand
TAGGGAGATTGATATGTACGATGTAGCTGTTCTTTGGGATTGGGTAGGGTTTTCGATCCGTTGGCTTCATGTCGTCACGGCGATGGCATGGATTGGCGCGTCCTTTTATTTCATTGCATTGGATCTGATGCTGAAGCCTGCGGACGATATGCCTGAGGGTGCATCGGGTGAAGAATGGGAGGTCCACGGTGGCGGTTTCTATCACACGACCAAATACCTTGTGGCGCCCAGTCGCCTGCCAGAACATCTGACTTGGCATAAATGGCAGAGCTATTCGACTTGGCTGTCGGGTGCGGCATTGTTGATGGTGATGTATTGGGTCGGTGGTGAGTTGTTCCTGCTTGATCCGACTAAGGCTGAATTGGCTTTGTGGCAGGGCATTCTGATTTCTGGCGGATCGCTTTCGATTGGTTGGCTGGCGTATGATTTCATGTGTAAATCCAAACTTAGTGAACACCCCACGATACTGATGCTTTTGCTTTTTGTAATTCTTGTGGCGATGTCTTGGGGCTATAATCAGGTGTTTACCGGGCGCGCGGCGCTGCTGCATCTTGGGGCGTTTACCGCCACAATCATGACAGCCAATGTGTTCTTCCAAATCATGCCCAACCAACGGATTGTAGTTGCAGACCTTAAGGCTGGTCGCGCACCTGACGCGAAATACGGTAAAATTGCCAAAGTGCGGTCCATGCACAACAATTACCTGACCCTGCCCGTTGTGTTTTTGATGCTGTCCAATCACTACCCGCTGTCGTTTGGCACGCAGTACGCTTGGATCATTGCCAGCTTGATTTTCTTAACGGGCGTAACGATTAGGCACTATTTTAACACCATGCACAAAACAGGTCGTGGCCCCCATTGGACGTGGGGTGTGACGGTGTTTTTGATGATTGTCATTGCGTGGCTTTCGACTGTGCGCACAGTCGAAAGCATTGAAGAGGCCGAGGCGCGCGATCTGACTGCCTATGAGCAAAAGTTTGCTTCGGTTGCGGGCTTTAACGAGGCTTACGATATTGTTTTGGGCAATTGTTCAATGTGCCACGCGCGCGAACCCTTTTATGAGGGGATCCGATGGGCACCAAAGGGTGTTCATCTGGAAACCAAGGGCGATGTTGCGCGTAACGCAGAGCAAATCTATCTGCAAGCGGGCGTAAGCCACGCGATGCCACCCCCGAACGCAATCAGAACTATGACCCCCAAAAACCGCGAGAAGATTATCGCTTGGGTGCGGTTGGGGCGCGACGCTGAATAAACAATCGGCCCCTGTGAATGGGGAAAATGCCCCGTGCTGAAATCAGTCACGGGTGTGCGAGCAGCCAATCAATTGGATATGCTTCGGGTGTCGCCGTCGTTTTTGTGCATTTTTCCAAGGAACGCAGAGTTGTTGGTTTCTGCGTCTTCCCAGATCGCTAGGATTTTGCGCAATTTGTTGCGCACATCGGGCCATACGAGCTGAGCGGTGCGCCGGCGCCATCGACATCGCGTTCATCAATCATATCTGCCCAAACACCCGGCAGATATCGCCCCAAAATAAAGTTGGTGACGATATCCTCTGAGCGTGACGGGCCGTACGCCACCGAAATCAACTGACCATCTGAGATCGGAGTGGTCAAAATGAACTTGCTGCCGTTCGAATCAGCACGCAAAAAGCCAGAGCGGAATTCATCCATTTTGTTGGCCGCAGCGTCGTAATAATCATCCAATCGTTTGATCATATCGCGAAGGTGTTTCACATACCCCGGGTTGCCGGGTTGGCCGGCTAGGTATTTGTGTACTTCGGCAACGTAAACGCTGGCATTTCTGATTGTGGCGACGAATTGCAGTTTTGTGATCACTGATTTCAACGCATCAGGGGCATCGGCAGCGGCGGCGGTATCGTCTTTGGCATCAAGATCGATCTCACCATTTTCGATGGCTTTTTGCAGCGCCTCAAGGTCTTTTTCTTTGAGATGCCCATCTGCGACGGCTTTCTCATGTCTGCGCAAAATCGCCAAGTATTCCCACATCGTCGCCATTTTACCCATCAAAAGAAAGGCGTTCACACCATAGATAAAAAGCGGAAAAGTGTGAATTGGCCGCCCTCCAGTCATTGATGTATGGATCAGTTCCTTGACGGGCGGCGAGGTCTCTAACAATCTTTTGAAAACATCTGTCCCAAGGCTGTCCCATGATTCAAGAAGGCCAAGATTTTTCAAAAACTCCCGTCGTTCCTGTGGTTTTATGTTGTGTGCATTTGGCCAATCCAAACGAAGCGAGTCGTAGCTGGTCGAGACCGAGTTGTAGTGCCCAATGATATTTTGATCTTTCACCGTCGTCGCCAGTTTGCCCATAACGGTGTTGAGTTGCTCTGTAGTTACGTGATGTTCGTCGCGCGGTGCTTGGGGCCCATCCTTCGCATCGCCCAGATCGGCGCAAAGGTCGAAAAGGAACCCGCTACCCGCCAGAAAACCTGCGATTACCGGGCTCATACCCGGAATTGCAAATGCAATCGTTGTTGCGGCACCAATTCCGCTTTCAATGCCTTGTTTAACGTCTTTATCCATGAATTTTTTCCAAATTTAAAATAAGTGTTCTGATTTTATTTTACTAAGTTTGACTGCCTATTTTACTGGGGATTTTCACGATCGGCTTGAGGTTCTTAAGGGTTTTTTCAAGCTCTGCCTCCTCTTTTAGGAGCTGTTGCCGTTTGTTTTAACGGGCTTGGGCCTGTCAGGTTGTTGGGCGTTCTTTAAAACGACGCGATTTTTCTGCCAATTTTGGCAGGTTTTCTTATTCTAACGGGGTACGTGATATGGCGGCTGAAGACACAAAAGTAACTTTGGAATCTACACTGACGTGCCCGAACTGTGGGCATGTTGAAACCGAAACCATGCCCACAGATGCGTGCCAATGGTTCTATGAATGCAAATCGTGTGAGACAGTCCTGAAACCGCTTGAAGGTGATTGTTGCGTCTATTGTTCTTATGCGACGCGGCCTTGCCCACCGATCCAAGAGGGCAATTCTTGCTGTTCGTGAATTGGTTTGTCAGTGTTGGGAATTTCTGCTGGCTTGTACGTCTTGCTGACGTTTGGGCCAGGTGGAACGGATATACGCCAAAACGTCCCAGATTTCATCGTCCGTCAAAACACCCCTGAACGCCTCCATTCCGCTTTTGAAGCCAGTGACACCACGGGCTTCTAATGCGGCTTGGCCACCAAGTTTTGTATATTCAAACAGCAATGCATTGTCGTGATGCCAAGTGTGCCCCGTCTTGTCGTGTGGGGGCGCAGGCAAAACGCCATTTTCATCAGGGGATTGCCAGTTGGGCTGCCCTTGCAAATTCGCACCATGACAAACAGCGCAATTATCTGCGTAGAGTTTTTCACCCGATATCAAATCACGGTTATCAAGTTCGTGATCCGCACATGCAGGAATACCGGATAAGCACTGCAGAGCCGCAGCAACCACAATCGTTTTCATATTGAATTCCTTCGCCATTATCACCTAATTGATCCCGTTTTCTCGCTGAACTTCGCGGATATAGGCAACAACGGCGCCAACATCCGCCCGGGTCAAACCTTCAACGGGTGGCATGTCACCAAAGGGCCAATGATGGGATCGCACACCCAGTTTGGCCGCCCTTTGGAAGGCTTCATCGCCATGATGGCTTGGCTCGTATATCTTGTGAATAAGCGGTGGGGCGATACCATCCTGACCTTCTGCATTGTTCCCATGACAGGACGCGCATTTCGCATCATACGCTTGCTTTCCCATCTTCGCAGTTGCCGACAATACATCAGGGACATTCACAACGACAATTGCAGCGCCTTGCGGACTCGCCGACGCATCAATATCTTGTTTAACGCCCGCTGAATTCGAGGCGTAAAAAGCAGCGATACCAACAGCTATAACGGCGCATAAAAGGAAAAGGGAATTACGGTTCATGGTTTCACTTCCTTGATTTTATTCGGTATTTTTGTAGGTATTGTCTTCAAGTCGCCCTGCCCGCCCGTGTGGTGGATGGCTGGCTTGACCCAGCGTAGACGGAGTGCGTTTGACAGCACAAAGACGCTTGAGAGTGCCATCGCGCCAGCTGCCAGAACGGGAGAAAGGAGAAGGCCGCTGAACGGGTATAAGGCACCTGCAGCGACAGGAATGAGGACGATGTTGTACCCAAATGCCCAGAACAGGTTTTGCTTGATGTTTCGCATTGTGTGGCGGCTAATATCAAAGGCATTTACCACGCCGCGCAGATCACCAGACATCAGGACTACATCTGCCGTTTCAATGGCGACATCGGTACCCGTGCCAACGGCAATGCCAACATCCGCCGTAGCCAATGCGGGTGCGTCGTTAATCCCGTCACCAACAAAGGCCAGTTTTTCAGCCTGCCCCCGAAGCGCGTTCAAAGCATCTACTTTTCCTTCGGGAAGGACTTCGCCAACGACGTGATCAATACTAAGTTGTTTGGCAATCGCCTTTGCCGTGGCTTTGTTGTCACCAGTTATCATGGCCACTTTCAATCCAAGATCATGCAATGCATCAATAGCCGCGCCAGTGCTTGCTTTTATCGGATCGGCAACTGCGATTACGGCCGCAAGTTTACCGTCGATTGCCGCATAAAGCGGGGTCTTTCCTGCTGCGCCGTAACTCTGGGAAATTTCAAGTGCCCCACCAAGCGCGATATCTTCCCGCTCCATAAGTCTGTCGGCACCAATCAAAACTTGATGCCCCTCGACCGTTGCTTGGACACCGTACCCTGTAATTGAATCGAAATTCTGGATTGTTGGCAGGCCCAAGCCCTGCTCCAATGCAGCAGACACAATTGCTTGCGCGATGGGGTGTTCAGACGTCGTTTCGACAGCCGCAATCAAGCGCAAAACGGCTTGCTCTTCAAAATCATCAGCGACTGTGAAATCAGTTAGTTGTGGTTTGCCCTCGGTCAACGTCCCCGTTTTGTCTACAGCGACCACTGTTACGTCCTGCAAAGATTGTAACGCGCTTCCTTTGCGGAAAAGCACGCCCAGTTCGGCGGCACGACCAGTGCCAACCATAATTGATGTGGGCGTTGCCAACCCCATTGCGCAAGGACACGCAATGATCAGAACGGCCACGCCTGCAACCAACGCATAGCTGAGGGATGGCGATGGGCCAAAGAAGAACCACACAGCAATAGTGATCAGCGCCACAAGCAGGACCGCCGGAACGAACCAAGCGGTGATTTTATCAACGACACCTTGTATTGGTAACTTAGCACCCTGTGCCTGTTCCACCATCGCGATGATCTGGGCCAGCAATGTATCGCTGCCAATTTTGGTTGCGCGAAAAGTGATCGCCCCTGTACCATTCACGGTTCCTGAAACGATAGAACTGCCTTTTGTTTTGGAAACAGGCACGGGTTCACCCGTTATCATGCTTTCGTCCAAATAGGACGACCCAGACACGACTTCGCCGTCTACAGCGATTTGTTGTCCTGGACGAACATGAACAATGTCGCCCACGACAATATCCAAGATTTCAATTTCTATTGGTTCGCCATTTCGCTCCACCAATGCAGTTTTAGGTTGGAGCCGCACAAGTTTCTGGATCGCCTGCCCTGTCCTGCCCTTTGCGCGCGCTTCTAAGAAGCGGCCCAGCAAAATAAGAACGACAATGACAGCAGCGGCTTCGAAATACACGTTGGCAGTGTTTTGGGGCAAAATGTTTGGTAAAAATGTCGACACGACCGAAAAACCATAAGCCGCTGATACACCAACGGCGACCAGTGAGTTCATGTCTGGTGCGCCCTTGAACAAGGCGGGAAATCCGATTTTAAGGAACCGCAATCCTGGGCCAAATAGAACTACAGTGGTCAGAACAAATTGCAAAACACGACTGGTTTGTATGCCGATTGTGTTTGCAATCAGATGATGAAACGCAGGTATCAAATGCGATCCCATTTCCAGCACGAATACTGGCAACGCGAATATGGTGGCGATTGTGGTAAGCCGTCGAAGGTGTTCAAGTTCTTCAGCTTTGCGTTCTGATTTATCTGGCGCTTGGGCTGACTGCGACGTTGCTTTATATCCCGTTGCCAAGATGGTTTTTGCGATCTCAGCAGCATCTGTTGCACCCTCCGCATAGGTTACCACTGCTGTTTCTGTGGCTAAATTTACCGACGCGCTTAAAACCCCTGTGGAATTCAAAATTGCTTTTTCAACACGACCAACACAGGACGCACAGCTCATCCCTTCAATTGCGAACGTCATCTCGTTTGTTGCCATCGGATATCCAAGGGATTTTAACGCTTCCGATATTCCAACGATTGTTTCCGATTGACCAAGATTCAACTGCACTGTTTCCGATGCAAGATTGACCGCAACGTCCGATACATCAGGAAGGGCTGTCAGTGTTTTTTCAACGCGACCAACACAAGATGCACAGGTCATCCCGTCGATTTGGAACGCTATTTGATTTGAATCTGTCATGACTTTTCCATCAATTTTAAGATCGGCTTTATTCATAGGTAATGCTTCCAGTTACTGGAGGGTCAAGGCCGCAATGTAGAAATCTTTTTGGGCATCGTTTACCGCGTGTTTGATCTTACACAATGTTCACCGAAAAATCGGCGATATTCTATAAATCGGAGGCTTTGATATGAATGTGATGGTGATTTTTGAAACAGTCGAAGGCCAAACAGGCAAGATCGTCCAACACATAGCGGGCGGTATCGAAGGCCTCGGCCATTCTGTAAAAAAGATTGATACAGCAAACAAGCGCGTTCAAGCGTCGTTTGAGGGCCTTGATAAGGTTATTTTGGCAGCCCCTGTGCATGAGCGTCGTCACCCCAAAACTTTTGAATTTTTTGTGGCAACAAGCCGGGATGCCCTGGACGAGCATGACACGTTGATGATCTCTGTCAGTTTGAAGGCGGCGTTTGAGGATGGGTTAGAAGATGCGCAAGATTTTCTAACGGAAATGAAAATGCGAACAGGCTTTAGCGCCATGAGGCAACTTCTTTTAGCAGGTGCGGTTCGACAAGGAAGTTACGATTATTTTGCCTCGCAAATTTTGCTGCTTAACAAAACACAGATGAGCGATGACTCCTCGAAGTCAAACCGCTCTCTGTCTCAAACTATATGATGACGGACATTAAGAGTTTCTGTGGATTTACTGTGTTTTTCTCAAAAAGACATGCCAGTAAATTCTGGTAATCTCATCGCCCAATTGCGGATTGAAACTCCACTAGGGCAGCAGGTGCGGGTTGCACCTTCATAGCGTACGGTTTCTTTCAACGTGCTTGCGTATTGATCATGAATAGCAGCGGTAGCTGGAACACCAGCCGCATCTGCGACCATCTGCAAGAACTGCCGCCCATCACGCCCGCCACCTGTCTGACAATGCATAAATTGTATGCAACCATACGGCCCCATAGAGCGACCAAGTCGGCTCATTAATGATCTCGTAGACGCATCATCCACAAAGGCTGCTCTAGAACTCCATGCCCCTGGAGTAGCTCCATGCCCAAACGATGCACCTGCAACTCCTTTGTTTCCGTGGCCGTGGAATCTGGCCATGAATAATTGGCTATGCCGAGCCGTAATGCTCATTATAACTTGTTCAGTCCCATTGGACATTCCTCCCGTAATGATCGGGTTTCCTCCAACGTTCGTTAGAAACCTCTGTTCACTAGTTATTAGATCGGGGTCAAAAACATCAACCGAATCGCAAATTGGCAAGGTCTCTTGATGTACCAAACTAGACCAAGTATTGCGACCAATCACGCCATCGGACGACAAGCTGTGCGCACTTTGAAATTGTTTCACCGCTGCTTTTGTAGCTGAACCATAATCACCATCTACAGTTAGGGACGCGCCAGTTCGATTTATGAGCATTTGAGCAATTGCCGCCGCAGGTAATTTGTCACCTCGTTTCAGCCAGACAAATTCAGACATGATAACCTCCTAGATCAGTTGAAACCAATTTCTAAGAAAGTTCAAGCAGTAGGGATGTGAGGATTTTCACTTAAACGTAATTTAACACTGGCAACAGTAACCTTTGTTCTGCGTAAAACTGTCTCTCTTTGGTAGGGTTATAGCGAATTTAACAGGAACGCGACGCTATGCAAATGCTCACTCAATGAGTTGCACTCCTAGAAGTCAGGGCAGTCGTCCCTACCAAGTCCGCCTTCTTCCTCAATCATTTTATATATCAACTCAAAATCATCACCCCATGCGTAGGATTGTATGAGTGAACTGGGTAGGCTTTCGGAGTATATTTTGAGACCACATGCGATAACATCGGGCCGCGTGGATATTGGCCCGACAGTTTTGACGGAGTGGCGAATTGGCAATTGCCAGACTTAAAGAACATTAGTCCCTCCTTCCAATTCAAGTGTCCGTCATCATATAGTTTGAGACAGAGAGCGTTTTGACTTCGAGGAGTCATCGCTCATCTGTGTTTAGTTAAGCAGCAGATTTAGCGTGCTGCAAGCGCCTTAGTTTCATCGTCCTCCTTTTTGTCTTCTCCCGTTCAAGCAGGATTGTTTGGCCTCG
>JASJIO010000101.1:0-12313 GCA_037625035.1 Amylibacter sp. | reverse complement strand
GTGCGACAGCGCTGAGTTTGGCTTAGCTAAATCCAGATATGTCAGTGCCTTTGGGAAAGTACTGTCTGAGAAGGCGGTTGGTATTTTCGTTGCTCCCTCGTTGCCACGGAGATTGAGGATCACAAAAATAGACATCGATATTCGTGGTTATGGTGAATTTTCGGTGTCCCGCCATCTCTGACCCACGATCCCAAGTCAGGGATTTATAGAGTTCCCTGGGAAGCTTTCGTGCTTGTTTGGTCAAGGCTGTTGTCACGCTCTGGTTGTCTTTGTTCGTGACTTTGGCCAGCATCACAAAACGGGAATGGCGCTCTACAAGCGTGGCAATGTAGCTGTTGTTTGATCCTGCGATCAGATCACCCTCCTGTCAGGCGACAGGTGAATGCGAAGCAATCACCGAAAGCCCAATGACCCGGAACGGCACGATCTTCTACCTCTGCTGGGCGTTCGCTAATTAAAACAGCGTTCTTGATTTTGCGTAACTCAAGGCCTTTTTGAGTGGCATGCCGGGAGCGCCGGATCGCACGTGGGCTGCGTAGACATTCCTGCAATTCCTTCTTCAAAACCCCACGGGTTTGGACATAGAGGCTGCGATATATCGTTCCCCTCTCGGGACATTGCTTCGCAATGCCCTGCCGGTCAGTGCGTGTGACACGCGATTTTGCTCTTCATCAGGGTATCTGCGTTTGAGCCAGCCTGCGATTTGCTGCGGTGACCATTTCCGACGCAGCTTTCGCGCTATTAACTGTCACAAAGGATCGTTGAATGAGAGCTTACACAACTTGGGCAGCGTTGCGCAGTCCCAAGCGCGCTGGTCTGAGGGGGCTGCACGATAGGCTTGTCGTTCGCCATTCCTGCGAACTTCTCGGCTGATTGTAGAAGGCGACCGATTCAGGTTGTGCGCGATTGAACGAAAATACTGCTTTGTGACAAGCCCACGAGAAATCTCTTCCCATTCAATAAGTCTCAATGCAAATCCCGAAAGCTTGCGATCAGAAGGGCGAATCCCATCAGTTCGTGCCAAATGAAGGAAAAATCGAAGACGACGCACGATTGAAATGACGGCCAATCGAACTCATTGAATCTCCGCGTTGCCACCGATCCCACATCTCTAACTTCTGTCGGTCCGTATAAAACGTCCGCGTGCGATACGTCATAATAAACACTCCATCTTTTCAAAAAGATTAAAGTGTTGTGACCACCCTTTGAAACCACAGGGCATTGCAGTCTTTCAAACTCCCCAGAAATATGCTTCACTCAATTTACGCAAAAGGAGGGTTTTAATGACAACAATTCTCGATCCCACAGATGAGCGTTCTCCCGTTGAACGACAAATCACCAAAAGGAGTGACGCACTGAAAGGCGTCGTCGGTCTATTGGATATCAGCAAACCACGCGGCAACATCCTTTTGGATGAGTTGGAAATCTTATTGGCTAAAAAAGTGCCCGGCATAACTGTGCGCCGCTATGCAAAGCCAACATTTGCAAAGCCTTGCCCAGAGCCATTGCGCCATGAAATTCGCGACAATTGCGATTTCTTGATTGAGGCTTTGGCGGACTGAGGATCTTGTACGACGTGCAGTATGCACGACAATTTCTGGTTTGAAACCCAGGGGATCCCAGCCGTAGCAATCGTGTCAAGCGAGTTTGGTGAAGCAGCCGAGGCCCAAAGGAAGGCACTTGGTATGAATGGTGCGCGCTATGTTTTGGTGCCCCATCCGATACAGGATGCCAATGATGATGAAATGCGGGCCAAAGCCGGTGCCGCACTTGATCAAGTTCTAAGTGCCCTGACTGAAAACTAAGGGTGTTTAACGTCTTTAGTGGCGCAGCCGTCATATTCTGACAGCTGCGCCATTTGTTTTCTCTGGCAGTGCATTAAAGCTTGATACCACCCATTTCGGCAACACCAACAAAGCTGCGGTTCCATGTCGGGCTGATCAACACTTCGTTGATGCACACATGCGCGGGAGCTTCTGCAATGTAGCGCACCATTGCACCCAGATCATCGGCTTGCAGCATCTTCGCCAGATCTTCGTCAGAGGGAGGCTTGGGGCGCGACAACATAATAGGCGTGGCCACTTCACCCGGCATCAAGGCCGTACATCTGATCCCGTTGATACCCTCGTCTTGATTGATTGACTGGCTCAACGCGACAACGGCATGTTTTGACGCACTGTAGGCTGGACCCGTTAGTTTTGACGGATAACGCCCTGCCCAAGATGAGGTCAAGATGAGCGTCCCCGAAACTTTGGTCCGCATCTGTGGCAGAACCGCCAGAACGCCATTCATAACACCGTTCAGATTGATATCGACGACCTTGGCAAAATCCACCGCAGTAATCGCATTCACTGCACGATTGGGAACATTGATGCCTGCGTTTGCCATGAAAATGTCGATCCCGCCAAGGCGCGTGATCAATTCATCGGCAATCGCTTGCGTCGCTTCTGCATCGACAACATCCAGTGGTGCCGTTTCTGATTTGCCACCCGCAGCTTTGATCAACGCTGAAACCCGATCCAACTCACCAGCACGCCGCCCCGATAGGATGACATGTGCGCCACTCTCTGCCAGCGCTTTGGCCGAAGCTTCGCCGATACCGCCTCCAGCACCTGTAACCCATGCAATTTTTCCACTTAGCGAACCCATAACTCTCTCCCGTCTATACGACTTAATTTATGTCAGAAGGCCACAGAACACTCGTTTTGTCTATCAAACACGCAATTGCATGGCGTGGCGTTTTTTAGCTGACGTTAAGCGCATGAGGTGAAACAGTATGTTCAATGGTGTAACCGCAAGGTAAGGCAATGAGGCTAACAAATATTTCCGACCAGCCGTGTTTCCTAGAATGCTCCAGCGAATTTGGCCCGCAATTCGATATGCTCGCCACTCTACCCGACGACCACACACTTTGGCCAAACCTCAGTTTGCCCTCGAATTTGAACGGATAAACAGAACAGTGCTGACCTCAATTCCCTTAACACGTGATCTAGTTCTAGTCGGGGGCGGTCATGCCCATGCGTTGGTACTGCGAAAATGGGGGATGAATCCTTTGCCTGGTGCGCGGCTGACGGTGATTAACCCCAGACCAACTGCACCTTATACTGGCATGCTGCCAGGCCATATTGCAGGCCACTACAGCCGCGAGACTCTAGAAATCGACTTGATGCGCCTCGCTCAGTTTTCTGGCGCGCGCTTGATCTTATCTCATGCAGTTGGGATCGACCGCAATGCGCGTTTGATCCATGTGGAGAGGCGACCGCCTGTGGCTTATGACGCCGCTTCCATCGACATTGGCATCACGGCGCAAATGAATATTGATGGCTTTACTGAAAACGCGGTTGGGGCAAAACCGTTGCAAGGCTACGCACAGGCTTGGCAGGCCTTTCTTGATGCAGCTAAAATCGGCAAAAAACCACCTCAGGTCGTTGTCATAGGTGGTGGAGCGGCCGGGTGTGAGCTTGCAATGGCGATGGCGCATTCGTTTCAGGCATTTGAAATTACCCCTGAAATCACGGTCATAGAGCAAGCGGCGCAAATCTCCGGTGTTGGTCCCCGTGCGCGGGAAAAGCTTGCACTTGCGATGAAAAATCTCGGCGTAAGCCTCATAACCAACGCGCAGATTGACAGGATCGAACCATCGCAGGTGATCCTAAACGGGCATCCGCCTGTCGCAGCCACCTTTTGTGTTGGCGCAGCCGGAGCCTTTCCACACCCTTGGATCGCGCGAACGGATTTGCCCCTTCAGGATGGTTTCATCGTGGTTAATCCCGACCTACGTGTGAAAGGCGACCCCCACCTGTTCGCTGTAGGTGATTGTGCGCACATGCCGTTCGCGCCGCGCCCAAAAGCAGGCGTCTTTGCCGTTCGCGCTGCGCCAATCTTGTTTCACAATCTGCGTGCTGCTTTGACAGATAAGCCTTCGAAAAAATTCCGCCCTCAAAAATCTTATCTCAAGCTGATCTCTTTAGGCGCTAAATCGGCACTAATCGAAAAATATGGCGTCGCTCTATCTGCTCCCATGCTTTGGCGCTGGAAAGACAGGATTGATCGCAAGTTTATGAATAAACTGGCAAATCTTCCAGTAATGCAAAACTCTAATTTTCCGAAAAATGTGGCAACTGGCGTTTTGGATGAAACCCTTGCCCTTCCGTTATGCGGCGGATGCGGGGCCAAAGTCGGCGCAGCAGCTCTCAAAGCTAGCCTTGCCCCGTCGCACTCAGCAACCCACCCTGAAGTCGTGACAGGAACTGGCGATGATGCTGCTATCTTGCGCGCGCCCGATGGCAGTTTCCAAGTCATCAGCACAGACCACCTCCGCGCGTTCGTTGAAGATCCAGTACAAATGACCCGTATCGCAGCCATCCACGCACTCAGCGATATTTGGGCAATGGGCGCAGAACCGCAAATCGCGTTAACCAACCTCATCCTGCCCCGCATGTCACCGGCCCTTCAAGAACGCACCTTGCTTGAAATCAGCGAAACAGCCCGCGCTGTCTTTTCAAAAGCCGGAGCAATGATAGTCGGCGGGCACACGACGATGGGCGCAGAAATGACCATCGGCTTTACCGTCACGGGCGTACGCCAGCAGATGCCGATCACACTATCAGGGGCAAAGGACGGGGATGTTTTACTGCTTACGCGCCCTATCGGGTCTGGTGTAATACTGGCTGCTCACATGGCAGGTACTGCACCTGCTCGCAGCGTGGCGCTGGCTCTCTCGATCATGGAACAACCACAAGATAGCGCGGCGCGTGTTCTCTCTCATGCACATGCAATGACAGATGTGACGGGGTTCGGCCTCGCAGGGCACGTGCGTGAAATCTGCGTAGTCTCAAGTTTGCAGGCTGAAATTTGGCAAAGCAAAATCCCCCTGTATCCACAAGCACGCATTTTATCGGATTATGGGGTGCAATCTTCGCTATTGCACGCCAACGTCACTAACGCGCCAACTGTTGGAATCAATGACCCGTTGCTTCATGATCCCCAAACAGCAGGTGGTTTACTCGCCGCTCTCTCTCCAGATGCAGCCTCAGCCGCCTTATCCACATTGGCATCCCAAGGCGGCAAAGGTTGGATCATCGGACGTCTGTCGAAAGGGGCTGGCGCAATCCACGTTTACGAATAGAGATTGCCTTATTCAACTATGCGAAACGCGGGAGCACGTATTCTTTTAACTAATTGACTGCCTCTTTCATCCAGCTTGCATCCATGTGTCTGTTTCGGATTAAGCTCAAAACAAAAGCTCGGCCTTCATAGCTTAGGTGTCGAGTGTCCGCATCAGTGTCTGCAGTCGGTAATTGCGGCAAATGCCGCCGAACACAGGTCCGCTTTAGCCGATGGCAATTGTAGGTTTCGCCCATGCAGCGAATGTCTCCTTTCCGCCCTTTTCCGATTTGCACTCATTTCGATGCATGGTGTCTTTTTAGTTAAATATATCTTTCTCGGTAATGGCGCTACAGTGCTCATTAGGGTTGGTTAGTAAATCATGCAGTTGGCCATGAGAACGTCAAATAGGCAGCGCTTGGGGGTTGTCAGTGTGTTGTGGTTTACCAAAGGACCCCATGCACCCCCCGGGGCATTCATCTTGTGGGTTTTCTGCCCCTATCACCGGACGGAGTGCTGTGTGTATGAAGCTGCAATTCAAATATTTGCTTTCGGCCCACCTTGATAGTTCAATGAACTAAATGTTTTTGGATGTACTTTTATCAATCAGGACATTCACATTTTTTTCTATTATTGTCATTTTGAATGTCAGCTGTAATAATATTGCAGACACGGATGCTTTGGCTGCTTCCGGGACGAAGGAACCAATTCAAATAGATCTAAGCATCCATTTACGCTGGCCAGATGTATCCAGAATGTAACCCATAATAGCACTCCCTAAAATTAAATTATTCATTAAAATCAGCATGTTATCAGGAATATGTGGTGCGGCCGAGAAGACTCGAACTTCCACTCCGGTTAAGGAACAGCGACCTCAACGCTGCGCGTCTACCAATTCCGCCACGGCCGCACGCGAGATACGCGCCGTATAACTAAGCCGTTTCGCCTTGTGAAGGGTAAAAGCACCCTTATGTAAAATTAACCCACCAACTCATTTCGTGCAGCGCTATATACGATTGCGGCGATGATCAAAAAACTGGCCGCAGCGATACCAAAGATAACCCAAGGGGCAAAAATCGGAACAATGTCATTCATCAGCCGCCCAGGCAAAAACGCGAACAACCCAGCGACTCCAATCGCTTGCGAATACAGTCGCCACATCGCACGTTTATGAGCTTTGATTTTCTTATTCTTGATGCTGTACAGCGCAAAACTGACACTAAACAGGGATACAATCGACAATAGGTGAATGGGTGAGAACGGCCCAATCATGCGGATCGAAAAGATGAAAAACAAACTGAGCCCCCCGATCACAATCCCCACCACAAATATGTAACCCACGATTTTATGAAAATATCGCGCCACTTTCGGATCAGGGCAATCGGACCGACAAGAAATGCAGCCACGGCTGCGATCACGTGAAGTTGGATAATTAAGCTGGCATTCATGAACTCTGACATTTTGCGACGGCTCCTATTGTCGGATGTTGATGTTGAGTTATACTCAGCCATCCGACGCGCTCAAGATCCATTCCTCATTCGTCAAATACGAGAAAATGCCTTGAAACAACGCCTTTGGTCACTTGCGCTTCGTAAAACTCGAGATCACTTTCAAAGCAAGTTTGTCATGCCTGTTTTGATCTGCGCAATTCTTGTGATCGGAATGTCAGGTCCCTTTGCTACATTTGAAACCCTGCCGTTGATTTTACGGATTGGATACTGGGCATTTACCGTAGTTTTCACCTATGCGACCGCAATCTTTGTCGTGTCCTTCACAGGGTTGCTACTCACAAAAAACATGGCCATAAATGATTATTGATGGCGTATCTGGCGCGCTTGCGGGGCCGTTTGTAACAGTTATCGTCTACGCAATTAACACAATGACATTCACGCAAAGCGATTCTGCAATTAGCGCGCCCTCAATCTTCGCCCTGCTCATTTATTGCACAGCAATTGCGATCGCTGTTTTCATTTTAATTGGCCTGCTGCAGGGATCAAGACAGGTCGGCCAAGATATTCGATCTATGGCCCCGCCAATCCTTGATCGCCTCCCTTTTGAAAAACGCGCATCACTCGCTTCGCTCCAAGCGCAGGATCACTATGTCCGCGTTGCAACGACAAAAGGCAGAGAATTGCTTTTGATGCGAATTGCAGATGCGATAAACGAAGTCGGCGATACCATTGGTTTTCAAACCCATCGCGCTTACTGGGTTGCCCAAGATCAAATTTCAAAATCCAAGCAACTTGGCGAATGGGGCCTCTTAACCCTTCACGACGGATCAGAAATTCCGGTAAGTCGAAAATATCTACAAAATTTAAAATCTGGCGGGTTCCTTTAAATAAATTTAATGTCCTGTGTTTGACAAATCCGCAACCATATTGCACTTCGCACGGATGGTTGAATGGAAACACTCTGGCACGTTGGTGCCCTACCCTGATGCAATTGCACAAATGGAAACCCACGTGGATGCCATGATTGCTGGCGCGGCAGATGAACAGATTTGGCTGCTTGAACATCCACCACTTTATACCGCTGGCACGTCGTCCTATGCCAAAGACCTAACAGATCCAGATCGTTTTCCCGTCTACACGTCCAAACGGGGCGGACAGTACACCTATCATGGGCCCGGTCAGCGGATTGCCTACGCAATGCTCGATCTAAACACGCGCGGGCGCGATGTTCGCAAATTCGTGTGGTCGCTCGAAGAATGGGTCATTCAAACGCTGGCAGAGTTCAACGTGATCGGGGAACGCCGCGAAGGTCGCGTTGGCGTTTGGGTTATGCGCCACGACAAACCACTTACCGCGTTCGGCCTCCCCCCCGAGGACAAGATCGCCGCCATCGGCGTACGCTTGCGCAAATGGCACAGCTTTCACGGTATCTGCATCAATGTGGAACCCGATCTGTCCCATTACGATGGCATAGTCCCGTGCGGCATTGCCGAACATGGCGTCACATCGCTGGTGGATCTTGGGTTGCCAGTAACCTTGGACTATCTGGATGTAGCATTGCATCACACATTCACCAAGGTTTTTGGCGAAACCTGATAAACTACGGCACCATCGTGATTGTCACGTCCAGTTCGCCACTATTGTTATGATACATTTGCCAAACATCATTCGGGAAACAGTATAAAATACCCGCCTTTGTCAATCGGATGCGCTGTTCCAGCACCGACACGTACCGCTTTGCCAATCTCAAAAGTTGTATGAGGTTCCGCCAGCGTTACACCGTCTTTACTTTGAACTCCGCGTCCACCAGCAACAACCCCCATCAAAACAAACTCTTTGGATTCAGGGATACGCCACGCGTCTGGCACACGCCGATACGGCGCATTGCGGCTTAATTGGCGCGCCACAGTTGCAATCGCTTTGGGGAAAATATGCGCATCAAGAAGTTTACCCATAAAACCTGACGGCTGATTGATCCATTCTCCGTCAGGCCCATATTCTCGTTTCAAATCGTGCCAAACACCTTGCGCCAAAATCTCATAGGTTTTGTCTGGCTCCAAAAACACCCCCATCGGGCTCCAGCGTTTTGTAGCTTTCGCAACGCGTTTGACCTCCTTGCCCTCAATCATCTTTTCAACGGCCCAATCTGGGATCGATGCCCTGTCCTTGTGGGAATACCGCGCCAAAACAGAGGGGTGGAACAAGGACTTGTTTGCCTTATCAGAAACAATGAGAACACTACGCAGGCGCGACCACATCTTTTTAAAAACCGATGTCATGGAATCGTTCACAACACCCAAAGCGCGATCTTTCGGGATCGGTCGCGCTGGATCAGGATCAACCAGCAATCCCAAATCCACTGCTTCTTTGGTCATCCAGCCCATTGCAATGTTCGTACCCACCGCCAATATCTGTGTGAACACCAGAAAATCAAAGTTGTTTTACCCGTGCATCGTCTATCATGTCACCATTTTCATCTGTCCAAAACGCAGGAACAAAGGATTCGCGATATTCGTCCATCCCAATGGCATGACGCCCATTCTGGACTCGATCATTCAGCAACATGTTCGCCCAATTATGCCCCTTTGAAACCCCATCAAAAGCATTCTGTATTCTATAGCGATCGGGGATTCCCGCAGTCCCAACTGCGTCCCAAACACCGACCAGATGGATTTCAGTTTTGCCCACAGCAACTTGTGGTGTGTCTGCATTGAAGAACGGTACTGCGCCAATTTCGTGAACCTCCGCTTCTTTTTTGTAGACCTTATAAAGCGTCTGGCAGATTTCCGTCCGCTTTTCAGGATCAGCAACCCCGCACAAATCAACTAAACCGACACTTGCTATCATGTCTGCGGCGGTGCGAACTGTGTAAGCCCCTCGACTAAATACAAAAAAGTAGATTTTATCACCAGCCACATATTCCTCGGATGCGGCTTGATAGGCGGCACAAATTCCGTCTTTCAACCCACGCCCAAAAACGCCGCCCAATGCTTTGTCTACAATTCCACCCGACCCAACGCCGTCCATGTAGCGCACAACTTGATCCTCTTTGGATATTGCCGCACATGCGCAAAGTTCGCACAACCAAACCACATTAGTAAGCAACGAACGTTCTTGATTGTCGTCATCATTCCAATTTCCGTTCACTAAAATCACAACATTCTTCATAGTAAATCCCGGCAAAAATATCAAAATTGTAAAAAGATCTTCAGTAATTCAAAAATTCTACATGAATACACTCAACCTTAAATAGTTCTACTGAAATCCCATTCCGCCCGCCTCCCCTGCGACAGATGTGCTCGCTTGACGAAATAGTCATTCATTACAGTTGAGGCAGGCGCAGCACTGCGGTATGCAGGCGGCGGGTAACTGCGAACTCCAGCTTTGGGGATTCGCGGCAACAAAAAAAGACGTGTCAGGAGAATTATAATGGCAGATGCAGCCACCCACGGTCACGATGACCATGCTCGACCGGGTTTCTTTACGCGTTGGTTCATGTCAACCAACCACAAAGATATCGGTATCCTTTATCTATTCACCGCAGGCCTTCTTGGTTTTGTGTCCGTTTGTTTCACCGTTTTCATGCGGCTGGAACTTATGGAACCTGGTGTTCAACACATGTGTATGGAAGGGGCGTCGCTACTCGCCTCGACTGTTGAAAACTGTACACCAAACGGTCACCTCTGGAACGTTTTGATCACAGGCCATGGAATCTTGATGATGTTCTTCGTGGTTATCCCTGCCCTATTCGGCGGGTTTGGTAACTACTTTATGCCTCTGATGATCGGCGCGCCAGACATGGCGTTCCCTCGGATGAACAACTTATCCTACTGGATGTTTGTTGCAGGTTCCACTTTGGCAATTCTGTCGGTTGTTATGCCGGGCGGTAACGGTCAACCGGGTTCTGGCGTTGGCTGGGTGCTTTATGCGCCTCTGTCCGTGAAAGAAGCTGGCTCCTCGATGGATTTCGCAATCTTTGCGGTTCACGTCTCTGGTGCTTCTTCGATCCTTGGTGCGATCAACATGATCACGACCTTCTTGAACATGCGTGCGCCAGGTATGACCCTGCACAAAGCACCATTGTTCGCTTGGTCTATCTTTGTCACAGCCTTCTTGATCCTTCTGTCCTTGCCTGTTTTGGCTGGCGCGATCACGATGTTGCTGACGGACCGCAACTTTGGAACAACCTTCTTTGATCCAGCAGGCGGCGGCGATCCAATCTTGTACCAACACCTGTTGTGGTTCTTTGGCCACCCAGAAGTATACATGATTATCGTTCCAGGCTTTGGCATCGTGTCACACGTCATCGCTACTTTCTCTCGCAAACCAATCTTTGGCTACCTGCCAATGGTTTACGCGATGGTCGGTATCGGCGCGCTCGGCTTCGTTGTTTGGGCTCACCACATGTATACGGTCGGTATGTCGCTCACGCAGCAATCCTACTTTATGCTCGCCACAATGGTGATTGCGGTTCCAACTGGGATTAAAATCTTCTCATGGATCGCAACGATGTGGGGCGGCTCTATCTCGCTGAAAACACCAATGCTCTTTGCACTGGGCTTCCTGTTCCTCTTCACCGTTGGTGGCGTTACTGGGATCGTTCTGTCGCAAGCAGGTGTGGACCGTGCGTACCACGACACCTACTACGTGGTTGCTCACTTCCACTACGTGATGTCGCTTGGTGCCGTGTTCTGTATCTTTGCTGGTGTGTACTACTGGATCGGCAAAATGTCGGGCCGTCAGTATCCTGAATGGGCTGGTAAACTACACTTCTGGATGATGTTCATCGGGGCAAACGTAACCTTCTTCCCACAACACTTCTTGGGTCGCCAAGGCATGCCACGTCGCTACATCGACTATCCCGAGCAGTTCTCGCTTTGGAACGAAGTATCGTCCTACGGTGCCTTCCTATCGTTCGCGTCTTTTGTCTACTTTATCGGCATTGTGTTCTACACAATTAACTTCGGTAGAAAGATCGTTGAAAACAACGAGAACTACTGGGGTGAAGGTGCTGATACGCTGGAATGGACTTTGCCGTCCCCTCCACCGGAGCACACGTTCGAAATCCTTCCCACACCAGATATGTGGGATCACCAAAAGCATTAGCTTTTGAACCGTGACTGAAATCAGAAAAGGGCTGCAATCTTCGCGGCCCTTTTTTTTGTGCGAAACAAAAACTGCTACAATACGTCCCGCGACAAGTTGAATGTTGCCGAGCCTGCGGAACGCGATATCTTAGATTTAGATAAATCAGAGCGCCGCAGTCATGCCAAACACCAACACCCCCTCGACCACATCAGAATTGGAAGCAGATTTTCGTGCCATAACTGCTCGGCCAGACACACCTATTTATAGGAACACGCTCTCGCCCCACAGATCTCTGTCCAATCAGGGCTTCTTCGTAACAATCATGTTCACGGCCAGCGCATTCTTGTTACCGTTGCTGGCATTCTTAGGCACGCACACACTTTGGACGCTTCTGCCCTTTTTGGGCACTGCGGTCGCGGCGTTATGGTATTTCATTCGCCGCAACGACAAGGATGGAACGCTTTACGAAGAACTCACGCTTTGGCCAGATTTGATCGCAGTACATCGTCACAACCCGCGCAAACCTGATCAGTTTTGGCACGCAAATCCCTACTGGGTAACCGTTCAGATGCGCGACACAAAAGATTGCAAAAACTATCTTACGCTGAAAGGCGGGGCGCGTGAAATCGAGCTTGGCGCATTTCTGAGCAGCGATGGGCGCAAGGCCC
>JASJIO010000100.1:0-5744 GCA_037625035.1 Amylibacter sp. | reverse complement strand
AGGCTGAAGGCGGCACCACCCGACGACACCTGATAACTATCCAGCGTATTAGGATCGATGCCCGCAATGGCCTACTGCGCCATTTCGTAAGCGTGGGTGCCTGATTGATCCCCGCGTGACAAAAACGCGGCATCGCTGTGTAATAATGCCGTAAAACATTCATCTATTAATTCGCATGTTAACGGGCTGGTTTCTGGCCCCACAAACAGAAAGTCATTGGCAAACAGAATGTGTCGTTTGTGATGACCTTGCGTTATCAATTCTTGTTCTTTGGCCGCGTTATGAGTGATCGCAAAAGGTACGAACCCGTCCTGCAATGCGCGCAATTGTTGCGACGTTCCCGCGATGGAATAGCTAAGGTCAAAGGTTGGAAATACAGATTTCATTTCTGCAAGCATGGCATTGGCGAAACCTGATGCTTCTTGGGTCGTTGTCATGCCAAAGGTGATATCTTGGTCGGCTTTACTGGACCCGGCCCACATCACCAGAAGTGCAAATAAGGATTTAAATAACATGGTGGACATTCGGCGGCTCCATGCTGGTAAATGTCGGAAATTCTACTGAGTTCCAGCTGGGTTCATTGCCGCTTTCCCACAGGAAGTTAGGATCGTGCGTGCAGCAAATTATGTAACCGCTACGGTCTGCGATAAATTCCCGCAGCAAGCGCATCAAAATTGCCGAATTGTTGCGATCTAAGGCTGCGGTTGGCTCATCTAACAAAAGCAGTTCAGCCCCTGATGCTAACGCTGCTGCTAAATGGACCCAGTGCAATTGCCCGCCCGAAATTTGCATCATGCTGGATGATAAGATTGAGGTTAGATCGAAGGCCACAATGATGTCTTGCAGCGTGCCGCCGCATCCAATGCAGTCACGATTCGCGACCAGCATCTTTTTGAAGAACTTATCGACCGTGAATTCGAAGCGGGGCGGATTTTGTGGAATGTAGCGAATATTCAGGATTTCACTGTAAAAGTTCAGTAGCTTACTGAACTTGATCCCCTTGACCTCGCCGTCTGTGTGGCCATTTTTAAGGCCACGCAGAAAAGTTGATTTGCCGATGCCGGATGGACCGTAGATTGTGCAGCACCGCCCGTCCAATAAAACGGCTGATATATCGAAAATCGCACGACTATTGATTTCGGCCCGAAGCCGTTTTATTGAACAAATCATTAAACATTTCCTAAAATTTGAAAGTATGGGTCGCGCGGTCAGTGCACAGTCGTACCGACACCAATCCCCAGGTGATGCGATGCGTGATGGTCGTCTTGCACCATAAACCCCGAAAAACCGAGCGCCTGAATTTTTGCCACTTCAAGCGGATCAACGGATGTGACAACCACCGTGTATGTGTCACCTTCGTTCGCAAAAGCGATAACCCAATCCGGGCGTACAGCTTTTAGGAATTCGGAATGTGCTGGGATCATATTGTTGACGGCACGTTTGGCAGGCCCTTCGCCGGTGATGATCATGCTTAGGCCGTTATCAAGGTTGGTCTTTTCGACCTTGGCGTATGTCATCAGGGCATCCATGTCTTTCAGGTGTTCCCAAAGCGCGTCTAGGTTAACCTTGTCCCAATCTGCGCCGGATTGTTCGATGATCATGTTGATTTCCGAAATCGCACCGAACATCCCCTGACCTGGCTCAATTGGACCGCCTGCGGTCTTTTCCGAGGTCGCATGATCGTCGGCCATTGTGTCGGCATCCGCACCTTCATCCGCTGTTTCGCAATCCTTTGGGAAATGCGTGCAATGCAATGCGGCGTCGCCGTGATCTTTCGTGGTTGTCTGGGCAGATAAATGCGTGATGCCGAAAGCGACAGTGCCGACAGTCAGCGCAAGGACAGAATCGGAGAGCAAATTCAGTGTAGGGATCTTCATGGAAACCTCCTGTGAATGATTGGAGTGAATGGCGGTCGCAGGTTTTCGTTAGTCAACGTTAACATGTATTTCATGAATGACAATGCATGTATTTTATTTTTACGTTTTATAACAATGGCTTACGTTAGGAATCCGTATTGGTTGCTTTCCGCCCTCGGAAAACAATGCTGTCGCTTTGCAATTTATTAAAAAAAACGTAGCTGATGTTTCGAAGAGCAAGGATTTCTATCCATCACCGGACACGCGGCACAGTTCACACAACGCGAGCGCGCAGGCCCTGAAGATGGTCATGAAATATAGGGAGACGCGATTGAACAGGAATGATTTGACGCAACGCCAATATTTACGGCGTGACGACAGACATTCGGGTCAAACGCCAAAACATGCGTAGTGACGCGAAACCAAAACCAAACAGTTCAATCGGAAAGCCTAGGAATCGTCGACCAAACGCCAGCGAAACCTAGGCAAAACGGGGGGGCAATCGGGGCAGGGCAAGCACAATGCTAGGCAGGAATTCGCCGCTAAAAAGGAAAACAAGAACACGAAAGTCGTCCGGTTTCGGCCGAATCACCGATTCGTTCAGGATACTGACGGGCATAAGCGCACAACCAGCCAGCATCTGATCGGACAGACAACACTTTTTCATGTTATGTCCGTTTTCCGATTTCCGCTTATGGGTCGTGCCCTGTGGCCCGTGCATGTCTGGATCCGGAGCATGCGTCGATTTGGCAGCTCGTTCAGGCTGGAAACCCGCATGGAACATTGTAATCATTGAATTACCGCGCACATCCGCAACAGAATTCGATTGGTTTTTGCTATTAATCATATGGAGCGGCTGAAAATAGCCCGACGCGCTTATCAAGACTATAAGGGAAAGAAACATCGCAAAAAATGAGCGCAGGGTCATACAAGTGTCCGCTTGGGTTGAGTGAGGTTTTAATGTTTTCAATCCAAAAGATAGTTCTTTAACAAGTCTGCACCTGTCACATATAGTGACGACCCCAGGTTTGACTTGTATTGGCGGTTGGTGGATTACTCCCCCGTTGCGCCAATATCGCTCAACCTAATCGCGTGACTCAATTTCCTCTCAGGCCACTTAAACGTACCCGTTTGGTCTGGGGGCTCTGGCGTGGATCGATGGGTTCAGTTACGCTGCTATTGCAGCGTAACGCCACGGGAGGAGCTCGTTCAGACGAGTGATTTTGTGGTCGGCGATTTGGGCGAGGACCCATGTGAGCCAGGCTTGGGGATCGACACCGTTGAGCTTGGCGGTCTCAATCAGGGTATAGGCGATGGCTGCGGCTTTGCCGCCGCCCTCGGAGCCAACAAAGAGAAAATTCTTACGGCCCAAGGCCACGCAGCGGATCGACCTTTCAGCAGAATTATTGTCCAATTCCAGAAAGCCATTTTCCAGATATCCGCGCATTTTCTTCATGCGGCCGAGGGCATAACGGATGGCTTTGGCCAGTTCTGACTTGCCCGAGATGCGATTTAGCTGGGCGTTGAGCCAGATTTCCAGATCGTCGAAGACCGGTTCAGCGTCCTTTTGGCGCAAGGCAACGCGTTCTTCGGGCGGCTTACCACGGGCCTCTTTTTCAACTTTGTAAAGAAGGGCGATGCGTTTGATGGCTTCTTCGGCGATCTGTGATTGCTGCGACTGGAAGATATCAACAAATTTGCGCCTGACATGGGCCATGCAGGCCATCTCGTGGACCTCATCCTTGGCGAACAAGTCGTTGAACCCAGCGTAGCCATCTGCATGGATCCATCCCTTGTACTGGCTAAGGTGATCGGTGGGATGCTTGCCTTGCCTGTCCGTGCTGAACTTATACCAAGCCGCCGGGGGATCACCGCTGGCCCAAGGCCGCCCGTCACGCACATAAGTCCAGATGCGTGCGGTTGCGCATTTCTTTTTAGCCTGCATTTTGATCGGCGTATCGTCCGCGAAAATAGCTTGTCCCTGACGAACATGCCGCCCGATGGCATCGGCCAGCGGCTCTAGCAATTTTGTTGACTGCCCAACCCAACCTGCCAATGTAGACCGGTCCAAGTCGATCCCTTCACGGGCAAATATTTGCGACTGGCGATAAAGCGGCAGGTGATCTGCATACTTATTGACCAACACATGCGCCAGAAGACCGGCACCGGGGCGACCACGCTCAATCGGGCGTGATGGCAGGACTGCCTGAACGATCCTGTCACAACACTTGCAGGCCATCCGCGGTCGGACGATGCGGTTCACAACGAACCGCCCAGGAATATAATCCAGCTCTTCGGTCACATCCTCACCCAAGCTGCGCAACTCGCCGCCGCATTTACAGGTCTCACCGGGGCGCAGAACCTGCTCATTGCGCGGCAGAGTTGGGGGCAGCGGCTTGCGCTTTGGTATTTGCTTCGGCTCTGGGGCAGAGGCTTCTTCCGGCGGTGCAGTTCGCGCGGCAGCCGTTTCTTCTTCTTCGAGCTGAAGCTGCAAATTAAGCTGATCAGCCGATTCCGACTTTGACCCGAACCGATGCCGCTGGTGGCCTGCAAGCTGGTGCTTGAGCTTCTCGATCTGCAGCGCCTGCGTCTTGGCCAATTCAACCAAACCTTCCGCCGCTATGCGCAATTCGGCGGGATCGGACGGCAGGGATTTGGGCGTTGTAAACATACCGATCCTATAGCGGATCAGCACGGCAATGGGAATCCTACGCCGCTGGATTTGGTGATAAATTACCAGTCGTCAAAGGCTGCCATGTCCGTTGTGGTGCGCGCCAATCAATACCTTCAAGCATCATCGACAGTTGCGCAGGGGTGAGCGTGACCTTTCCCTCAGCCGATGAAGGCCAAACGAATTTGCCCTTTTCCAAACGCTTGGAAAACATGCACGCCCCCTGACCGTCCCACCACACAATCTTCACCAGATCACCGCGCCGGCCACGGAATACAAACAGATGACCCGAATACGGGTCCTGCTTCAACACAGCTTCCGCCAAGGCTGACAAGCCATTAAACTGCTTGCGCATGTCCGTCACCCCAGCCGCCAGCCATATCTTCGTTTGTGCCGGAACCGGGATCAAACCATCAATCCTTCGACCAAAGCCAAAACAGCAGACAAGCCCGTCGCGCCTTCCACCAATATACGCCGGCCATCCGACAAAGTGATATCAACCCGATGCGCCGACAGTCGGGCATCCGACACCGACGGCGACATCGGCAATCGTGTGGCCGGGGATGAAGCCACACCCTCTATCTCAACAGGCAGAAAGGCCGGCACTTCATCAATCTCTAGGGCATCATCCGAAAAATCAGTGGCAAACCGAGGATCGCGAAGCCACTTGTGGATCAAATTGGCATTCATCGAATACCGGCGTGCTACCTGCGCCACAGAAACACTTGCCACCCGTGCCTGCGCACAGATCGTATGTTTCTCGACGTCAGACCAAAACCGCTTCTTTTGACCCTTCTTACCCGCCATAGAATGCCTCAAGATGTCCACTATCGATGGTGCACATTATCAAGCTATCCACAGAAGCGTCAGAGGGGGGAGACCAGACGGTTACAGTTCGCCGTAATTCTTGTAATTAGATAGCCGTGTGCAACTTTGTTTTTGGTGGACTGAGCGCGGAGCTTGGGTTAGGTTTTTTCCTGAAGATTGCAAATTTTACGATGTGTGTTCTTCGTCATCTCTATTTGTAGGGCCCCACTTCTACTGAGCTAAGTCAGTTGTGTTAGGAGACGTTTTTGGGAATTTTTACCTGCTTATGGAAGCGTGGCGTGTGAGCAAGACAGGCTTCCTCTTCGTAGATATGACGCTGCACCGCGTTCCAATCGCAGCCACCGTATTGACGGGGCCAATTTGGCGCCAACCAACCACGTTCGTTCAGC
>JASJIO010000099.1:0-16017 GCA_037625035.1 Amylibacter sp. | reverse complement strand
AAGAAGTTATGCGCAAACGGGGCACAATTCCCGTTGCTATTAAGCTAGGTTTGTCTTGCATATATCCTATCCAATTGCCCCCGCTAATCGAATAGAATGCAAGCGTTAAGGTTAAGTTAATCGTGTTTTTGCGCTTTCTTGGAGCCTTAAATGTTAAGTTAATTGTCTACGAACGATACTGAGGTCTGTTCAACACGAAAGACCATCAGATATGACGATTCGATCATTGAACACCGCGCCAATTGGGCGTCGTACGGCCCTTGCAACGATTGTGACTGGGGCGGTTTTGCCATTTCAATCTGCACGCCCTGCCTTTGCGACCCCTGCAAACATGGCCGCCGAGGTCGTAGCGAAAGTGCGCGCGTTAGCTGGGTCGCGTAAGATTACTTTGAATGTATTACTACCACAGGGAGCTGGTGGGAATTTGAACCCGGTAATCGCGAAATTTGAAACAATGACTGGTGTCAAAATTGTAGCGACTGAAACGCCGTTGGATGACATTAATACAGAGCTTTTGTTAGATGCGTTGGCGCAATCACAACGCTTTGACGTGGCTTTGCCAGCCAGTTTTGGCATACCCGATTTGGTATCAGCTGGGGCAATTTTGCCCATTTCTGATTATGCAAATAAATATGAACCGACTGGATTTCGCGATGATATCTTGTTTGGCGTCGGCGATAGCTTTGATGGAAAAACCTATGGGTTTCATACGGATGGCGACGCCTACATGATGTTTTACAACAAGGCGATGCTTGTAAATCCTGACGAACAGGCAGCGTATGCCGAAAAGTACGGCACGCCGCTTCTTAAGCCTCGGACATGGGGCGAACTTGACCGGCAGATGGCGTTTTTTCAGCGGCCCGATAAAGATCAGTGGGGCGGGTTGCTGTTTCGCTCGCCTGGCTAAGTGGCGTGGGAATGGTGGGTTCGATTTCACGCCAAAGGGATTTGGCCGTTTTCCGAAAATATGGAACCCCAGATCGCATCAGACGCAGGAATAGAAGCGTTGGAAGACATGATCCGCGCGTCAGAGAGTTTGCACCCGAAAACCAAACAATTGGGTTTATTTGAAAACTGAGAAAGGTTCAGTAAGGGCGACATTTTTTGCAATTTTGGATGGGCGGATCGCAGAAATATTTGAATGGCGCGGCGTCCAAGATGCGCGGAAACATGATTTATGGGCCGAAACCCGGTGGTATCGTCGATGGTAAGTTACTGGTGTCGCCGTATTTCAATTGGGGGTGGGATTACGTTGTTACAAGCAACAGTGCATCCCCGGAGATTGCGTATTTGTTTGCGTTGTTTGCATCTACGCCAGAAATGTCCACGTTAGCCGTGCGCCAAGTCGATGGTTTTTTCGACCCATTTCACCCCGAACACTATGAAGATGAGGACATTCAAGCTGCCTATTCACCAGAGTTTTTAAAGGTGCATCAACAAAGCCTGTTGAATGCAATTCCTGATCTATACCTCAAAAACCAAGGTGGGTATTTTCGTGTTTTAGGCGAATGGCTGCACCGCGCCCTCGAAAAAGAGGCCAGTCCGAAGGAAGGCTTTGGAACGGATTGAAATTCGATGGCGTTTGATCACCAATAGCTCTGATAAAGCAATGCAGAAACAACGATGGAAACTGTTAAAGGGCAAATACCCCCAGCATACCCAAGAAAGTTTGAAAGATATTGTCTAGTAACCGCGCCAATCAAGAAGATGAAATGCAGATCGGTGACGGGGCCCAATTGGGTGTTGTTCGCCCGATTGAAGCGGTCACGGAGCAGAGTGAAGCTGCCCAAACCGCAGCAGATTTTGACGAATTTATTTATGTGTTAAGCCATGACCTGCGCGCGTTGATACGCGCTTTGGTCGAAGTGCCCCAATGGATTGGCGAAGATTTGGTCGATGAAGGGCATGCGATTTCTGAATCGATGAATGAAAATATGTCGATGATGGGAATTCATGCACATCGTCTGGATCAGATGCTGGTCGATTTGCTGGCGTATTCACGGATCGGGCGCATGCAAAAAATCCAAGACATAAGCATGTCGCGGGCCATAAATTTGACGATCAATGGTCTAACTGTTTCCGATGGATTCGAGGTCGTGCAAAATTTTGTGCATGATCAAATCCAATTAGGGGCGACCGACATTGTTACCTTGTTAAGCGCGGTCTTATCCAACGCGATCAAACATCACGACAAAGAAACTGGTTATTTTTCGATTACGACAGAACGGGCGAACGATGAATTGATCCTTCGAATGCAAGATGACGCGCCCGGCATTCCCATTAAACAATGCGATCGCGTTTTTGAGGTGATGACAACATTGCGCCCGTGCGACGAGGTCGAAGGCAGTGGTATGGGTCTTGCCCTCGTGAAAAAGATAATCTCGTTTAATGGTGGGCGACTGGATTGGTTGGATTCTATGCTCGGCCGGGGCACAGGTTTCGTCATCTACCTGCCATTGGTGTCTGTGCGCATCGCATCCTAAGCGGGCCAACGATTGCGACTGGCATATGTGGATCTTAGTTTCGGCAACGCTTTTTTTAAGGGCTTAAGGGCACATGTTGAAATGCGGGGCGTTGGAAATGACCTTTGCAGAAAAATCGATTTCATCAAGAAGCATTCTCTCTTGTGCTTGACCTTTCAATCGAAAGGTTTTTGAAGCATAGTTTCCCATGCGTCTCGGCTGAGCAGGCCTTGAACTTTCGTTAATCCAATTGATGCAGCTGGTACAAACTTGGAAAATATAGATAGAACGTTCTCGGTTGCGCCGATGATGGATTGGACGGATCGGCATTGCCGATATCTGCACCGATTGCTGTCTAAACACACGCTGTTGTACACCGAAATGGTAACTGCCCCTGCGGTGATCAACGGAGACCAAGAACGGTTGCTGGGGTTTGATCGTGCGGAACATCCCATAGCGTTACAGCTTGGTGGATCTAACCCTGGGCAATTGGAAACGGCGACGCGCATCGGGTGTGAATTTGGATACGACGAGGTTAATCTGAACGTTGGATGCCCATCGGACCGGGTGCAATCTGGCAAGTTCGGCGCGTGTTTGATGCGCGAGCCGGAGTTGGTCGCAGATTGCGTTCAAGCTATGCGTGAGGGGTCAAAAGGCGCAGAAATAACGGTAAAATGCCGCATTGGGGTCGATGATCAGGTGCCGGCGGATGTGTTACCTGCGTTTCTTGAAATGGTTTCAGCGCGCGGTGTGCGGTCTTTCACAATTCATGCGCGAATGGCTTGGTTGGCTGGGCTTTCCCCCAAAGAAAACAGAGATATCCCACCTTTGGATTATGACCTAGTGCATCAGATGAAAGCGGATTTCCCGCATCTGGAAATCGTTTTAAACGGTGGTTTGGCGACATTGGAGCAAGCGAAAGAACATATTGATCGCGGCCTTGATGGTGCAATGATCGGACGTGCGGCGTATCATCAGCCCGCGGATATTTTGGCTTCTGCGGACCGTGTTTTGTTTGGCACAGATAGCGACACTTTGGGCGAAGACGCAGTCCTGCAAATGCTGCCTTATATCGAAGCGCACTTGTCCAAAGGTGGCCGTTTGAACCACATCACGCGCCACATGCTGGGTCTGTTTGCCGGGCGACCCGGGGCGCGACAGTGGCGGCGAACTTTATCGGAACGCGCGCATACAGACGGTGTGGGGCCAGAGGTTGTGTTGGCCGCACTTGCCCATGTGCAGGCCATTGCGGCAGAGTGATTGGTAAGGTATCAAAACCCAAGCAATGCGGAGCGTGATATGCCAGAAATGTCCACTTTAATTCCGATGATTTTCTTGTTGATGGCGATCGGTGCCTTTGCGGGTGTGATGGCTGGTTTGTTGGGCGTTGGGGGCGGTATCATTCTTGTCCCTGCGTTTTTCTATGCGTTTTCGGCGCTGGGGTATGACAACGCCCAGCTGATGCAGATTTGTCTGGCGACCTCGCTTGCGACCATCGTATTTACCTCTATTCGCTCGGTGCAATTGCACAATAAAAAGGGCGCTGTGGATTGGGAAATCCTAAAGGAGTGGGCCATCGGGATCGCGATTGGGTCGGCGATCGGTGTGGTTGCTGCGACGGGGTTACGATCCAGCCAATTGCAGATGATTTTCGGTGTTTTGGGCATTATTGTCGGGCTTTATTTGGCGTTTGGTAAGACGGATTGGCGGTTGGGGGAGGCCATGCCGACGGGGATTGGCCGCGGGGTCGCATCGCCTGTTCTTGGGTTTATGTCGGTGCTGATGGGCATTGGTGGCGGCAGCTTTGGTGTGCCGTTAATGAGCCTGTTTGGCGTGGCGATCCACCGTGCGGTGGCAACAGCGGCGGGGTTTGGTTTGATAATTGCAGTGCCGTCGGTGATCGGGTTTTTTCTGGGCAATCCTGATCCTGAAAACCTTCCGCCTTACACGATTGGGTATGTAAACATGCCCGCGTTGTTGCTGATCATTTGCATGACGTTATTGACCGCGCCGCTGGGGGTGAAAATTGCCCACGCGATGGACCCGAAACCATTGAAACGGGTGTTTGCATTTTTTCTGATTTTAGTGGCGCTGAACATGTTGCGTAAAGTGTTCCTCGGGTGAGCTATGCCGAAAAGGGGTGGGTGAAATTTGAGCCCGACCCTGCGATGGATGCCTGGATTTCTGCGGCCAAGCCTGAGGCTTTTCGGATTGCAAGCGATCCTGCGTGGAAGGCCGATTGGCTGCGGTGTGGCGGGACGTGGTTTGTGGGTGTAAATGCATTGGCGAACGATGCGAAAGGGGCTGTGTCTGGTGTTCCTTTATCTGGAAAAGCTATTGATTTCATTCACGAAACGATTGAACCTGCGCCGATTTCATGGGATTGTGCACAGGTATCCGTATGTTACGAGGGGTATCCGCAACCTTGGGACGCGGAGAGCGAAAGCGCGTTGCGATTTCGACGCGATCGGGATGCTGCACACGTGGATGGATTGCACGGCGATGGGCAACCGCGTCGCCGATTCCTGCGTGAGTTTCATCAATTTTTGCTGGGGATCGCGTTAACAGGCAGCCCTGCGAAAGCGGCGCCTTTTGTGATTTGGGAAGGGTCCCATAAAATTGTGCAGGCCGCGTTTTCAAAGGCATTGGCGGGTCATCCTGTTGAAACATGGCCTGACGTTGATTTAACGGATGTGAATATGGCGACACGACGCGGGATTTTTAAAACCTGTAAACGCGTAGAATTGCCTCTGAAAAAAGGTGAAAGCTATGTCATTCACCGTCATGCCTTGCACGGTGTCGCGCCTTGGAATGTTGGGCTGAAAGGACCAGATGAGGGGCGCATGATCGCATATTTTCGCCCTGCGGATGAAGCACAGATGGAGCGATGGATCGCGCCGAACTAGCGCGTTTGTTTGAGGATGATTTGACCGTTGAACACCACGGCTTCGTCCATTTGGGCCAAAAAACTACTGCCAAGAAGGTTCGAACAACTCGTCACGCATGGGTATGAAATACTGCGAAACGGTTTCAACGGATGCGGCGGATAAAACGATGGTTTCGTTGTTCGCAATCAGTGTTTTTTGTCGCCATTCGACCGAATATTCCAACTAGCCAAGCAGACAGGCCACAAACACGCCCCAAAATGCGATGCGCTTTGTGTTGGGGTTTGGATTGTGTCCGGCAATAAACAGGGCAGCAATAACGCCACCTAAAAACAGGGCTGCTGCGAGCGATCATTTTAGATTTGCGTTTAAAATGATGTCCAATAATTGCACGTCTTTGCGCCAAAAGACGATCCCAAGAACGGCAAGATAGAGCCACCGCATTGTGTGTGCCCTAGTTAAAGATAACCTGTATGTAGTCAGTATTATCGTAATTTAAAGAGTTTTTCATCTGACTGTTTCGGCGCTTAGCCGCGTCTGCGGCCGCGACGTTTCCCGCGCAGTTGTGGTGCGCGCCCTTGTAGTTCTGCCTTAACGCGGGTGCGGTTCTCGTCTGACATTTTCGACCATTGCGCGATCTCGTCGAGCGTGCGGTGGCAGCCAATGCACAGGCGGGCTTCTGGGTGAACAACGCAGATTTTCACGCAGGGGCTGTCGATTTCGTTGCGCTTCCAGATTTCGTCCATCATCCGTCCTTTTTAATGTGCGCTATGCGATTGAGCGCACCTTGCAGGATATATCCAGCGGCGACGTGGTCAATCACTTCTGCACGTTTGGCACGTGATGTGTCCGCTTCCAATAGTGCGCGTTCTGCCGCGACTGTGGATAGGCGCTCGTCCCATAACAGAACCGGAATGTCGCGCCGCTGGGCAAAGTTGCGTGCGAATGCGCGGGTTTTTTGGCACCGCGGGCCTTCGGAACCGTCCATGTTGCGGGGCAGGCCAAGGACAAGGCCGCTGGCGAATGTTGTGTCGATGATGGCTTCTAAGGCGGTGGCGTCGATGCCGAATTTCTTGCGCTTGATGGTTTCGCGCGGGGTGGCGATGGACCAGAGCATGTCTGATACTGCGATGCCGATTGTCTTATCGCCCAAATCAAGGCCGAGTAGCGGGTTGCGCTGTGTAACCACTTCTAAAAATAGTGATGCGTCTTCAAAAGGTTGGGTCAATTTATTACCTCTGCTGCGCGGGCGGCCTCTTGAAGTAAAATCATTGCTTCGCCGTCTTTTTTGAACGTTTCTTTGGCTTCTAACCAGATCGAATTGGCATTGCCGCGTTCGCCCAACACGCCGTAGGCACGGATGAGCCGCGCCCATTCTGTAGGCGTTCCCCCGTCTGTGGCCAGCCGTTCTGCAAGGCCGCCAACCATGCCACGGATCATCGCTTGTCTGTCTGTGGGGGCCATTTGGGTGGCGTTTTCAACGTCCTCGGCCGATGGACCAGGGAGGGTTTGAGCGGAAAGCGAAATGCCAGCGGCGCGCGCGACTTGGCCGATTTGGGATTGAATAAGTGGCATCCAAGGCGCGTTTTCTGGCCCTTCTTCAAGTAAGTCGGCCCACATGCGGTAGGCGACATCGGGGCGGCCTGTTTGTGCCAGCGCAAGGCCAGAAAAATACCGCGCGCGTGGGTTGCGTGGGTAGCGGTTTAACGCCTGAACCAGTGCAGATTCGGCTTGCGGGGACACGTAACCGCCAGCCGCCAAGATCATGATTTCGCCTGTGTCTGTGAAATCAGAGGCAAGGGCATCTTCGCCCAAGATTTCCATCAATTGTTGTTGGGCTGTTCGCGCAGCTGTTAGGTTGCCAAGGCGGGCTTCGGAGTTGACCAGCAGGCGCAGGCCCGTGGCATCTTTTGGATTTCGTGCAACAGCATCGCGCAACTGGGCCACGATGAATTCGTCGCGTGGGTCTGCTTTTAGATCGAGTTTTGGCACGGCGGTTTCGGCAGCTGTTTGATCTGGGCGTGTATCGTGCGCCTTTTTTCCAGCGAGGAGACGGTCTTGGAGGGGTAGGTCACGCATACCTGGAACGCCGATTTCGGTATAGAGCCAAACTGCGCCGAGGAGGGCGAAAGCAACCAATCCAACGGCGATGATGTTTGCGGTTGGAGAGGCGGCGGTCGCCACTATTTCCATGCCAGCGCGTTTATCTGCTGCAAGCAGGCGGCGCGCTACGTCTGTCCGGGCGGCCTTAGCCTCGTCTTCGTTGAATATGCCGCGTGCAAGATCTCGTTCGACCTCGGACATTTGGTCTTTGTAAATGCCCATGTCCTGCTCGGTGGCTTTGGGTGTTTTTTGGTTGTGTCGCAGCAGCGCCGTAGCCATTGGCACGCCGACAATTCCAATCAAACCTATAGCCACCAGCCAGAACATACACGCCACTTTTGCACCGAAGAATTCACCAAACACATAATGCGCAGTGTAGCAGAGCGCAAACCCCATTCGTGTGATGGTCCCGCGACCAATTGAAACTGGTGAAATGTCGGGAATTAGGTGTACGATGTCGCATGGACTGATACCTGTCAGTGCGAAAAAGGCGAAACGGTTGTCAGCCGCCAATAATCATATATTTTCTGTCGTAAGACACCTGTTTCCGGAGCCTGCCACATGAGACGTTATTCCGCCTTTGCAATTGCCCGCGAAGCCACCCGATATCACACGGGTTGGGAGCGTGCTTGGCGTGCGCCAGAGCCGAAAAAAGAATACGATGTTATTATCGTTGGTGGCGGTGGTCACGGGTTGGCGACGGCGTTTTATCTGGGCAAGAATTTCGGCATCACCAATGTGGCGATCATCGAAAAAGGTTGGCTTGGCGGTGGGAACACAGGGCGCAATACGACGATCATTCGTTCAAATTATTTGCAAGACCCGTCTGCGGCGATTTATGAAAAAGCGCGCTCATTGTACGAAACGATGTCGCAAGATTTGAATTACAACGTGATGTTTTCACCGCGTGGTGTGATTATGCTGGCGCAAACCGAACACGAAATTCGTGGCTTCAAGCGCACGGCGCACGCGAATGCGTTGCAGGGTGTGACGACGGAATGGATTGAACCTGCGAAGGTGAAAGAACTGTGCCCGATTATTGAGCTGAAAGGCCCGCGTTTCCCTGTTTTGGGTGGCCTGTGGCAGGCCCGTGGTGGTACGGCGCGACACGATGCGGTTGCTTGGGGCTATGCGCGTGCCTGTTCGGATATGGGCATGGATATCATCCAAAAATGCGAAGTGACGGGGGTCGAGCAATCAAATGGCCAAGTCACCGGTGTCGAAACGACCAAAGGGCTTATCGGCTGTAAGAAGCTGGGGATGGTGGTTGCGGGGCATTCATCTGCGCTGGCTGAAATGGCGGGGTTCCGTCTGCCGATGGAATCTGTGGCGTTGCAAGCGTTGGTGTCCGAGCCGATCAAACCAGTGATGGATGTGGTGATCATGGCGAACACCGTGCACGGCTATCTGTCGCAATCTGACAAAGGTGAGATGGTGATTGGCGGCGGTACCGATGCGTATAACAACTATACCCAACGGGGCAGTTTCCATCACGTTGAGGAAACGGTTCGCGCATTGAACGAGACCTTCCCGATGCTGTCGCGCCTCAAAATGCTGCGCCAATGGGGCGGGATTGTGGATGTGACGGGGGATCGCTCACCCATCATCGGCAAAACGCCAATGGGTGGGTGTTTTGTGAACTGCGGTTGGGGCACTGGCGGATTTAAAGCCATTCCAGGATCAGGCTGGGCGTTTGCAGAAACACTGGCTAAAGGCGAGCCAGGGGAATTGGCAGGGGCGTTCGGGATGGAACGGTTTATCGAGGGCCGCTTTATTGATGAGAGCGTTGCAGCTGGGGTGGCGCACTGATGGGCGAGCTAGAAAATTTTTCTATTGTTCAAGATGTGCTTCTGCCGTTTGGGGCAGTTCTGTTTGGCGGTTTGCTATCACTTGGTGGAACATTTTTGGCGTTGCGCAGTAGTCATTCGCTCGACGTTGAGCGTTCAAAAGCTGAAGCGAAAAAGAATGACGCTGAAGATGCATTTAGGGGTTTGTGAAACTCATGAATACCTACAATGAAATCGCAAACCTGAAACGTCACATTGATCAGGCTTTCGACAGTGCTGATAAGGAAGGCTTCGACCATCTACCACCTTGGGCAAAAGTGATGGCCATTGATGGTCACACGCACAAAGACGAGGCGTTGAGCTCCAAAGAAACATCGTTTCTCATTAGAGCGAAGGTATCCGAGCTTTTAAACAGAGTTCACCTGATTCAACGTCGCGGCTGGAACATGCTGGCAACAAGTGAAAAATATAATGAGCTTCGTATGCAAATGGATACTTTCTTAAAAGAGAATGCTGAAGATACAGAAATAGATGGCGGAACTATCATTCAAGGCATTCTAGAGGGGTGGAAAGCTCAAATCGCCAAACTTGAAGAAGTAAAGCTCAACAGCCTCCTAGGTAAAATGATGGAGTTCTTGGAAGCGGATGACAAAGAAGCCTTTAACGCAGCGAGCGAATTCAAAGAAATTGCGACAAAACATTTTGCCACTGATTTCCCAGAATTTGCTTTTCAAAAGGATACTGATTGATGTGCAATGTGATATTCAAGGAGCCGCGCCATGCTACTCTTAACCTGTCCTAACTGCGGGATTGCCGCGGAAGAAACTGAACTTGGTGCGGGCGGCGAGGCGCATATCACGCGGTTTGGGGCTGGCTCGGCTGATGATGATTTTGAGACGTATTTGTTCATGCGCAAAAATGCGCGGGGCGTTCATTTTGAACGCTGGCGGCATGTAAATGGCTGCGGCAAGTGGTTTCATGCGGCGCGGTGCACGATGACACTGGAGGTGTTTGGCACCTATTCGGCGCAGACGTTTGAACCGCCTAAAGAGCTGATTAAAAAGATCAAAAAGAAACGCCCTGATTGGGAAGGGTTTGTGAAATGAGCACACGTCTGCAAAATGGTGGCCGTCTGATCGACCGCGCTGAACAAGTAGAATTTAATTGGAACGGCAAACGATTGCTGGGCTTTAAGGGCGACACGCTGGCGTCTGCGCTGCTCGCGAATGATCAAGTTTTGGTTGGGCGGTCGTTCAAATATCACCGTCCGCGTGGCATTGTTGCGGCAGGGCCAGAAGAACCGAATGCGCTGGTCGCATTGGGCGAGGGTGGCAATTATGAGCCGAACGCACGGGCGACCACGACCGAGTTGTTTGACGGGTTGAGCGCGAAATCGCAAAACCATTGGCCGTCGTTGGAGTTTGACGTGGGCGCGGTGAACAAGATGATGTCGCCGTTTTTCCCTGCTGGGTTTTATTACAAAACATTCATCGCGCCGCGCTTTGCGTGGAAGCACGTGTTTGAGCCGATTATCCGCAAGGCGGCTGGGCTTGGCCCTGCACCGCATGCGGAAGATCGTGATGAGGATACGTATGAATATTACTATGCCCATTGTGATGTGCTGGTTGTTGGCGGTGGTATCGCTGGGCTGGCGGCGGCGCTCGCGGCAGGGCAGGCGGGGGCAAAGGTTTTGCTGCTGGAACAATACGCCGATCTGGGTGGACGTGCGCCTGTGGATGGTGTGGAAATTGACGGAAAGCCTGCGCAAAAGTGGATTGATGCAACGCTTAAGGTATTGAACAAGCTGCCAAATGTTCGTGTTCGCACGCGCACGATGGGTGCAGGTGTTTACGATCACGGATATGCTCTGGGCTATGAACGCCTAACAGATCACGCACCAAAAGTAGCGGGGCCACGGCACCGTTTGTGGCGCATTCGTGCTAAGCGGATTGTCACCACGACGGGCGCGATTGAACGGCCATTGTCGTTTGCGGGCAACGATATTCCGGGTGTCATGCTGGCGGGTTCCGTGCGCGATTATACGGTGAATTTTGGCACGTCTGTCGGGGATCGTGTGGTTGTTGCGACCAATAATGATGATGCGTACCGTACGGCGATTGTGTTGAAAGAAGCGGGCCTTGATGTGCCTGCGGTGATCGATGCGCGTGTTGTGGCGGATGGTGAATTGCCAAATAAAGCCCGCGAAATGGGTGTCCGTGTTGAAACGGGTCGGGCGATTTCAACAGTTTATGGCGGCAAACGTGTGACCTCGGTTGGCATTTGTAGCCAGGCTGGTGAAGGCACCAAAACAGACGAGATCGCGTGTGATGCGGTGGCCATGTCAGGGGGCTGGTCGCCTGTGGTGCATTTGTGGTCCCATTGCGGTGGCAAGCTGAACTGGGATTACGATATGGCGATGTTCCGCCCTGAACTCGCGCGCCCACCAATCGGTGATGATGGCGACGGGTTTGTTTTGGTGGCGGGTACGGCAAACGGGCATTTAGATGCGGGTGCTGCACTGGCCGATGCGTTTGAATGTGGTGTACGTGCAGCGGGCGAGGCTGGATTTAAGGGCAAGGTTAAAGATGCTGCGATTGCGGCGTCTGAATCCGAGGGGCCGATCCTTGCAGTTTGGTCGATGCCCCAAGGCCAAAGCAAGAAATTGCAGATGAAAACATGGCTCGATTATCAGAACGATGTGAAGGTTTCTGATGTGCGATTGGCCGCGCAAGAGGGTTATGAAAGCGTTGAACATACCAAACGGTATACCACGCTGGGCATGGCAACAGATCAAGGTAAATTGAGCAACATCAATGGCCTGGCTGTTTTGGCTGACAGTTTGAACGCGGATATTCCGCAAGTGGGCACGACCACGTTCCGCCCGCCGTACCATCCTATTTCGATGGGAGCGATTGGCGGTGAAGCATCGCGCCATTTGTTTAAGCCACTGCGCCGCAGCCCGATCCACGAATGGACGGATGCGAACGGCGGGTTCTGGGAACCTGTTGGCGATTGGCGTCGTCCGTATTGTTATCAAAAGGACGGTGAGAGCGTTACGCAGGCAGTTCACCGTGAGATAAACCAGACGCGAGACGGTGTTTCGATTTTGGATGCGTCCACGCTGGGCAAGATCATTGTGAAGGGGCCAGACGCCGGCAAATTCCTCGATATGTTGTACACAAATATGATGAGCATCCTGAAGGTTGGGCGGTGTCGCTATGGTTTGATGTGCTCGGAAAACGGGTTTCTGTTGGATGACGGCGTTGTCGCGCGGATCGATGAGGAAACGTTCCTGTGCCACACGACATCGGGTGGGTCTGATCGGATTCACGCCTGGATGGAAGAGTGGTTGCAGACGGAATGGTGGGATTGGAAAGTCTATACCGCGAACGTGACCGAGCAATATGCGCAGATTGGTCTGGTTGGGCCGAACGCGCGTAAAGTGCTGGAAAAGATGGGCACGGATCTGGATTTGAGCGCAGAAGGTTTGTCGTTTATGGGGTTCGTTGACGGCGAGATTGCTGGCATCAAAGCACGGCCCTATCGGATTTCGTTTTCGGGCGAGTTGTCCTACGAAGTTGCGGTTCCTGCTGCCCAAGGACAGGCGTTTTGGGATGCGGCGATGGAGGCTGGCAAGGAATTCGGGATCAGCCCTTATGGCACCGAAGCCTTGCACGTGATGCGGGCCGAGAAGGGATTCATCATGATCGGCGATGAAACCGATGGCACAGTGATCCCGCAAGATTTGAACCTGCAGTGGGCGATCTCCAAGAAGAAAGAAGATTTCTTGGGCAAACGCGCCCAAACGCGGATTGATATGGTGCGCGAAGATCGTTGGCGATTGGTCGGGCTGGAAACGGAAGAACCTGATGTGGTTATTCCTGACGGGGCTTATGCGATTGACGGGACGATGCGGGCAAATGGCGTGAAAAACATGATCGGGCGGATTACCTCGACCTATTATTCGCCGACTTTGAAACGATCCATCGCGATGGCGCTGGTCGAACATGGGCCTGAACGGATGGGTGAGGTGATTATGTTCGCCCGCACGGATGGCACGACGATCAATGCGAAAATTGTTGATCCAGTGTTCTTGGATAAAGAAGGGGCACGTCAAAATGTCTAATGTTATCAGTGCAGCACATGGTGCAAGTTTTGATGGTGCAGTTCGAGTTAAGGATGCTGGCGTCAAAGGCATGATCACGGTTCGGGGCGATTTATCGTCTGCTAAAATGGCCAAAGTGGTGAAAACTGCAGTGGGTTTAGCGATGCCAGATGCACGCGGCGTTAAAACTGGGCCAAAGGGGGGCGTCGCGTGGATGTCACCTGATGAGCTGATCTTGTTTTGCGATTACGCGGATGCCGATGCGGTTGTTGCCAAGTTGGAAAAGGCGGTGAAAGGCGAGCATTCTTTGGCGGTGAACGTGTCCGATGCGCGTTCGATTTTTACACTGTCGGGCAAAGGTGTTCGTGAGGTGATTGCCAAGGGTTCGCCTGCGGATATGTCTGTTGAAGGGCTGCCGTTGGGGGAAATGCGTCGTTCGCGATTGGGTCAAATTGCGGTGGCGTTTTGGCTAACGAAAGAGGGTGAGCTGGAATTGGTTTGTTTCCGATCTGTTGGGCAATTTGTGTTTGAATGGCTGTGTAATGCAGCAACGAAAGACACGCTTCCAGGGCACCTGTAGCAGCAATAAAAATGCGATTCTTACGGGTCGCACATTTTAGGATTTGTTGCGCCTTTGAAAACAGAGCAAGAAATACTGCTGCAATTGTGTCATTTGGGGAACGCTCAATATTTCGGCTTAGCCTCTGATTGTAATTTTTTTTATTCACTTTTTTCATAAAATTTGAATTTAATTTTTCGCAAAGTTACCTAAAGTTGGACACAATTCTCCTCAAATACGTCTCATGCCACCGTCATAACTGAGCACATCAAAACGAAACCAAAAGCCAAATTGGCTAAGGAGGTACGATATGTTCAGTATGTGTAAATTTGCTGGTTTGTTCGCCATCGCGCTAACAACTACAGCTTGTGTATCTTTCAATAACTCTTCCCAAAACGCCGTGTCCGAAACGCAGCGTCCGATCTATACTGTTGCGCAAGCAGCTACGCCCGTTGCAGAACCGGCAAGTGATCAATTGAATTTCTTCGCCCAAGAACAAACAGTTGTTGCGACAAACACTGCCTTTGCAGGCGTAGCATCCCAGTATGAGGTGGTTGACGTGCACGTGGCTGTTCAAGAATATCTGGTTGTGTCTGAAGCAGATGTTTATGTGCCAAAAGCCGATATCGTTTGGCGTGAAGACGCGCCTGGTGATCGTCACCAACAGGTGAAAACGATCATGACAGACGCGCTGACCAAAGGCACAAGCGTGCTGGTTGGTCCACGTAAAGTGGTTATGGCGGTTCGTGTTAACATGTTCCACGCGCTGACAGAAAAAGCGCGCCAAACCGTTGGCGGTAAGCACAATGCGCAGTTCGACTATGTTCTGTTGGATGCCGCGAGCCGATCATGACGATCCAGTCGATTGACGCGTCTTTCAAAGCATATGGCGGCGTAAAGGCGTACCGGGCGATGCGCAAAGGTCAGACGCAAAAGGTTCGGATCACGAACCACGTGGCAACCGAGATCCAAACAGCGCTGCGAACACTCGTTAAAAGCTAATTTTTAGCGATAAGAATTCGAAAGCGGCCCTTTTGAGGGCCGTTTTTTGTTTCGCCTGCCCGCGTGAGCAGGTAAGGGGCTAGTATGACAGATCAACGCCCAGAAATCCGCTTTCGTACAAACAAGTCACCCCAACGTATTCGCCACGGCTTTCCGTGGGCTTATGACAATGAAATTGTCACGGATCGGCGGACCAAAAAAATCCCCGCTGGGACGATTGTTGATTTGCTTGATACAGACCGCAATTTTGTCGCCCAAGTGGCGTTTCACCCAGAGTCGAAAATCGCTGGGCGTGTGCTCGAACGGGATCGCGAAGTCACGATCGGATTGGACTGGATCGCGGCGAAAATTGCGTTTGCAAAAGACCATCGTGATCGCATGTTCGATACGCCGTTTTATCGTCTAATCCACGCCGAAGCTGATGGCATTCCGGGCCTGATTATTGATCGGTTCGGCGATGTATTTGCCGTGCAACCTAACGCGGCTTGGATTGATGGGCTGATGGATGATGTGACAACTGCGCTGGAGCAAGTCTTTGGTAATGTTACAATAATTAAAAATGCCAGTGGGCGTGCGCGTGGGCTGGAAGGCCTTTCAGATAAGAGCGAAATCCTGTGTGGAAGCGTTGACGGACCGATCCCTGTTTCAATGAACGGTGCGACCTATATGGCGGATGTTTTGGGTGGCCAAAAGACTGGTTTGTTCTTTGATCAACGCCCCAACCATGCGTTCGCGGCTGCCCTGTCTAAGGGTGGCGATATGCTCGATATGTTTAGCCATGTCGGTGGGTTTTCACTGGCAGCTTTGGCAAATGGCGCGACGTCTGCACTGGCGGTTGATGGTTCAGCGCCAGCATTGGAATTGGCCGATCAGGGCGCTGAAAAATCAGGGTTTTCTGGCCAGTTTGAAACACGTAAAGGCGATGCTTTTGAAGTTATGGCGGCGCTGGCAGCTGAGGGACGTACGTTTGATGTTGTTGTGTGTGATCCTCCTGCGTTTGCGCCTGCGAAACCTGCGCTGCAAGCGGGTTTGCGCGCTTATGAACGCGTGGCGCGTTTGGGTGCTGCATTGGTGCGCCCGGGTGGGTATTTGGTGCTGTGTTCTTGTTCTCATG
>JASJIO010000098.1:0-4566 GCA_037625035.1 Amylibacter sp. | reverse complement strand
GCAACGGTTAGTCCGTTCTTGTTGCGCGGTGTGAACCTGCTTGGCATCGACAGTGTGATGCAGCCCTATGACAATCGTCTGCGCGCATGGGAGCGGATTGCAAAAGACCTTCCGATGGACAAGCTGGAAGACATGGTGCGCCCTGCGGTGTTGTCCGATCTTCCCGGCTTGGGCAAAGACATCCTGAAAGGCCAAGTGCAAGGCCGTGTGGTTGTTGACGTAAACGCATAAAGTATGTCGCGTGCGGGGGGACAACCTTCTCACGCGATCATCACAAAACTGGGAATTGATACAAAGTGTGTATCAATGCTGCGCGACATGGATAATCTGATCCAAACGATAAAGGATTGGTTCCATGGTGCTTTTGGTTGTAGGGTTTATTCTGGGCAGCGTGCCTGCGATGGCACAAGATGATTTATCGGTGGGGTATTATTACCCCGAGATCACAGCCAAGAAAGTGTCACGCGAGTTCTGGGGTTGGAGTTCAAGGCCTTTGCAAAATTGCGCAGCTCGTTTGTCACGGCGATCACCAAGTCGCGTTTTGAAAGCCCAGAAAACCCGAATTACGTTATATTTGTCAAAGGCACGCAATCCCAAAAGCTGGTGATTGTGGCGTTGGATGATGATGTGTTCAAAACGCTGTACCGTGCGCGCGCTGTGCTGGCGCAAATGTCGTCTAATTTGCGCGCTGGGCTGTTCTAGGACGATGAAAACCTGCGCGTGGCAGGGACGTTTTATGATTTGATGCAAATCATGGAGTTCAAAAAACTGGTGATTACCGACGGTGAAAACTGGTCGCATAAAGTGGTTTTCACCCAGTAAATCCGAAGTAATTCCAAGTGAGTTTTAGCACGTTATTTGCGGATTCAATTTCAGCTGAGAAAATTAGAGTTAAAATATCGCATCCTTTGGTGTATCGGTCGTTCACGCTCGCGTGAACACGTCGCGTCGGGCCAATAAAAGTCGGATGACACAACAGGGGGGACTTCTAATGTCGCTAAAACCACCGATAACAGTTTAAATATCCCAACAGAAAGCTCTGGCTTTTACGAGGGTTTTTCAAAGTTCGTTGCGATTGGATCAAAAACTTGTATTGGCTTGCTGATCCTTTGGGCAATTGTTTTTCAAGAATCCGCAGGGAATGTGCTTAACTCCGTACGTGCATCCATCGATGCCAACACTGGCTCTTGGTACATGTACGCGATGACGTTCTACATTGTCGTTTGTTTGGTACTGGCTTTGTATCCTGCCACAGGCAAAATTCGCCTTGGCGGTGTTGACAGCAAACCAGAATTCTCCAGCTTTTCATGGTTCTCTATGATGTTTGGCGCTGGGATTGGTATTGGCATGTTGACCTATGCAACGGGTGAGCCGATCTTTCACTTTGGCAACAATCCAAGTGTGATTATGGGCGACACAACTGCATCAAGTGCCGACAATGTTTGCGCTGCGATGAAGTGGTCGTTCTTGCACTGGGGTTTCTCTGCTTGGGGGTGTTATGCGATTGTCGGCCTTGCGCTGGCGTTCTTTAGCTACTCTGGTGGATTGCCGCTGACCATTCGCTCTGGTTTGACGCCATTGTTGGGCAAATCCCTGGAAGGCCCGTTGGGCCACATCGTTGATATCGTATCTGTAATCGCAACGATCTTGGGTGTTTCTGTTACTTTGGGGTACGGCGTAAGCCAGTTCGCCGCAGTTATCTATAACATCACGGGCGCAGAATGGATCATGACCGATGGATCACCGACCAAATTCGCGATGATTTTGGCGTTGGTGATTGTGATGTTCTTTTCAACAATGTCTGCTTTGTCAGGCGTTGGTAAAGGCATCAAATGGCTGTCCAACATCAATATGGGGCTGTCGTTCTTCATCCTCGCGTTCTTTCTGATCTTTGGCTCCACAATGTTCGCGCTGTCTAGCTTGTTCCTGGGGATCTGCGATTACATCATCAACCTTCCAATGATGTCGCTGACAGTTTGGAAAGGCGATGGAAACGCAGAAAGCGAAATGACCAAACTTGCTGGTTGGCAGGGTGGTTGGACCATCTTTTATTGGGCTTGGTGAATTGCATTTGCACCGTTCGTAGGCCTGTTCTTGGCACGTATTTCAAAGGGTCGTACGATCCGTGAATATGTGATGGGTGCGATGATCGTTCCGTCAATCATGTGTTTTTTTTGGTTTGCATTTGCAGGCGGAACACCGATTGATCTGACATTGAACGGCGGCGCGGGTGATCAAATCACGGGTGCTGGGTTGTCGAGCCAGTCGTTTGCGATGATTAACTTTATGTTGTCGCCAGCGCTTGCAACCTTGATGTCGATTGTGATCGTTATCTTGTTGCTGACCTACCTCGTGATGTCTGCTGACTCTGCGGTGTTGATTATCAACACCATCGTTGCAGCAGGGGACGAAAGCCCGAAGGGCCGCGTTCACATCATCACTTGGGGTGTTATCCTAACGCTTATGATTGCAGGCTTGCTGCTTGCAGGCGTGTTAGGCGCGATCAATACCGCGATGATTATCGGGGCGTTACCGTTCTCGTTCATTATGGTTTTGATGGGGATTTCGCTGTTGAAAGCGTTGATCCGTGACGGCATGCATGAGAAATCTGGCGCAACTGAACCAGCGGAATAAGGTTTGGGGGTTGAACCCCTAGCCAATTCAAACAAAAGTAAAACCCCGTGCACATCGCGCGGGGTTTTTCATTTTAGGAGCGGCAGCATGGCGTTGGATATTGATTTTGTACGGGCGCAGTTTCCTGCATTTGCGCAGGCCTCATTGCAGGACCAAGCGTTTTTCGAAAATGCGGGCGGTTCGTACACCTGTCGGCAAGTGATTGATCGCCTGACACGGTTTTACACGCAGCGCAAAGTGCAGCCCTACGGCGTGTACGAGGTTTCGCGCATTGGTGGCGCGGAAATGGACGAGGCCCGCGCGCGGTTGGCCGCGATCATGGGTGTAGCCGGGGATGAGTTTTCTTTTGGGCCATCCACGACGCAGAACACCTATGTTTTGGCGCAAGCGTTTGGCCAGTGGCTGAGCGCGGGCGATGCGATCATCGTGACCAATCAAGACCACGAGGCAAATTCTGGTCCGTGGCGGCGTTTGGCGGATCGCGGCGTCGAAGTGCGCGAATGGCGGGTTGATCCTGAAAGCGGGAAGTTGGAATTGGATGCGCTTCAAAACTTGATCGATGACAAGGTTAAACTGCTGTGTTTCCCACATTGTTCGAACGTGGTGGGCGAAATTAACCCTGTGGCCGAGATTTGCGCGATGGCCAAGGCGGCGGGTGTTTACACCTGTGTGGACGGTGTGAGTTATGCGCCCCACGGCTTGCCGAATGTTGGTGAACTGGGCGCGGATGTGTATTTATTCTCGGCCTATAAAACTTATGGCCCGCATCAAGGGATCATGGTGATGCGCAAGGGTTTGGGGTTCACACTGCCCAATCAAGGGCATTATTTTAACGAAGGGTCGCTCGAAAAACGATTTACGCCAGCGGGGCCAGATCATGCGCAAGTGGCGGCCAGCGCAGGCATGGCGGATTACATCGATGCGCTTTGTGATCATCACGGCGGTACGGGCGACGCGGCTGCACGCGGTGCATTTGCCCATGATTTGATGCGCGCGCACGAAGTTGAATTGCTGCAACCGTTGTTGGATTTCGTGCGCGACAAAAATTCCGTGCGATTGTTGGGGCCGAGCGATGCAAATGCCAAAGCGCCGACAGTTGCAATGCACGCGCAAAAATCTGGCGGCGAATTGGCGACCGCGCTCGCGCCGCTCGGTGTGATGGCGGGGGGCGGTGATTTCTACGGTGTTCGCTGTTTAAAGGGCATGGGAATTGATCCAGATCACGGCGTTTTGCGCGTGAGTTTTGTGCATTACACCAATAAAGCCGAGGTTGATAAATTGATTGATGCTTTGGAACAGGTTTTGTGATCCAAGGCTGACGGTTAAGCGTATAACTTTTATGAAAAAAACACCCATAATTTTGTGGGTCCGTCGCGATTTGCGGCTGGCCGACAACCCTGCACTGGACCATGCTGTGGCGACCGGTCGCCCCGTGATCCCTGTGTTTATCCATGATGAGTTGATGGAGGATCTAGGCGCTGCGCCAAAGTGGCGGTTTGGGCTGGGGATTGCGAAATTTGCTGAGAGTTTGAACGCGGTTGGATCAAAACTGATCCTGCGGCGGGGTAAGGCGGTTGATGTATTAACGGCGTTAGTGGCGGAAACAGGTGCGGACGAAGTTGTTTGGTCGCGGGCCTATGACCCTGCGGCGATTGCGCGTGATACGGGCGTTAAGGTGGCGCTAAAGGATTTGGAAGTTACAGGCGAAAGCCACATCGGCCACCTGCTGTTTGAGCCTTGGAACGTTAAAACCAAGGTGGGTGGATATTATAAAGTCTATACCCCCATGTGGCGTGCGGTGAAGGATATCCATGTCGATAATTGTATTGCGGCCCCTGCGAAAATTACCGCGCCTGATGACTGGCCTGACAGCGATGCGCTGGAGGGGTGGCAGATGGGCGCAGTGATGCACCGTGGCGCGGACATCGTTGC
>JASJIO010000097.1:0-31341 GCA_037625035.1 Amylibacter sp. | reverse complement strand
GTTATCACGATTTCATCTATCAATGGCCAAAAGGGACAGTTTGCCCAAGCAAACTATTCCGCTGCAAAAGCAGGCGACATCGGCTTTACAAAAGCATTGGCCCAAGAAGGCGCACGCGCTGGCATCACAGTTAACGTAATTTGCCCAGGCTACATCGCGACAGATATGGTTATGGCCGTTCCTGAAAAAGTTCGCGACAGCATCGTCGCATCAATTCCAGTTGGCCGTTTGGGCGAGCCAGAAGAAATCGCACGTTGCGTTGCATTCTTGGCATCTGATGATGCGGGTTTTGTTACGGGTTCAACAATCACAGCAAACGGCGGCCAATATATCACTTAAGCTACCGTTCCTGAAAATACTTAGGGCCACTTTTTGGAGCGGCCCTTTTTCGTCTGCATGGTCAATTCTTTAGATGAGAGATTTGTTCTTTTAGTCGGAGTTTTTCTTTTTTCATCGACGCAATTTCCAGATCATTGGAGCCTGGACTTCGCTGGGTCGTTTCGACTCTTCTTGAGAGTTCTTCGTGTTTCTTTTGGAGTTCAGAAATATGGGAACTCAAGCTCATTTGGTACCTCCTGTTTGATTAAGCACCTTCATAGCAGCATAAGTTTTTCGCTCTGTCACCAATTCATTGTTGAAAATTTATGTGACCCACCTGAAATCCTATCAAATCTAGGGGTCGCATTAACACAGGTTAAATTCCGTGATCTATGCCCAAGCAAACGATAATTCCGCGTTGGGCCTACCTATTCAACGTCAAAAATCTTAGGCTAATTAGCTTAGATAAAAATGTTACAGGCAGCACAAATCGAACGCTCTAGCTCTCAACGCCCCATTCCAAAGTAGCACCTTCCCGCAATATCGCCGCTGCTTCAGGCGAAAAATCCGCTGTTCCTTGAACGTGGGACGCTCCTTGATGAACATGAAACGGTGCTAACAGTTTCATAGGCGCGCGCGCGTTTTTGCGGGCACGAACCAATACACGCTTGGCTGCACGACCACGGCGCGACGTCAGCGGAAGAATGTGAATGTCACCCGCTCGGCCCGATAATCCAATCAAGATCTCAGGCAACTGTTGAACAAGTTGAATGATGGTCAGCGTGCCATTTGGTTTCAATCGGCGTAGCCCTACATCTATCCAATCAGCCAGTTGCGTTTCAAAAACATGCGCGGTCGCCTTACCTTCATCAACTGGCTTGCTGACCGCACCGTTTTCAAAAAACGGAGGATTGGTCAGCACGTGATCAAAGCTAACGTCCCTTAATTCAGCAGGCATCTGGGTTAAATCGCCTTCAATCACTTCGAATGGTAAGCGATTTTCTTTCGCGTTTGATCGCGCCAACACTGCGTATTCTGGCTGAATTTCCACACCAGTTATTTGTAAATCATTCACCCGGGCCGCCAAACACAGGCTGGCAACACCAACACCACAGCCTAATTCAAGAACACGGTCACCTGCTTTTGCATTGATCGAAGCTGCAAGTAACACTGGGTCGGTGGCTGCCCGATATCCAACAATTGGTTGGCGAATTTGCAAACGCCCGCTTAAAAAGCCATCAACTGTTGTTTCATTGTCTGCGAAAGTCATCGCAACTCCGGCAAGTCGATCTCGTTATCTTTCAGGATCGCCCGCGCCATAAATAAATGTTCGTCCGCGACCATTACGCGCCTTGGCATTACACCAATTGAGCCTTCTAGTATGCTCATGTGGACGTCTAGATCAAAGCACCTTATATCCTCAGCACGAAGCAAGGCATGGGTGAAGGCGACAATGGTCGGATCGTTTGTGCGTAGCAATTCTTTCATGTCCCTGCCTTACGGCCAAACGGGTGGGTATGTCGAGCCAAAGGGAATGAATTAACGGTGAACGATATAAGCCCCCTCAAACCGCACGAACAACTCGCCGCGCTTTTGGCTGATGATATGGCCGAAGTGAACGCACAAATCACACGGCGTATGGCGTCCAAGCATGCTCCTCGCATTCCAGAAGTGACCACGCATTTGGTTGGTGCTGGCGGCAAACGTTTGCGCCCGATGCTTACTTTGGCAGCCGCGCGGTTGTGTGGATACGATGGGCCTTTTCACATCCATTTGGCAGCCACGGTAGAGTTCATTCACACGGCAACGTTGCTCCATGATGATGTCGTGGATGAGAGCGAACGCCGTCGAGGGCGTCCAACTGCGAACCTTTTGTGGGACAATAAATCATCCGTGCTTGTGGGTGATTATCTGTTTTCTCGCTCTTTCCAATTAATGGTCGAAACGGGATCGCTCAGGGTTTTGGATATTCTTGCAAACGCATCCGCGACCATTGCCGAGGGTGAGGTTTTGCAACTGACCGCCGCTAGCAATCTGGCAACAGACGAAGCTGTTTACTTGCAGGTTGTGCGCGGCAAAACTGCTGCGTTGTTTTCGGCGGCAACCGAAGTTGGCGGCGTGATTGCCGATGCACCCGAGGATATCACAAAGGCGCTTTATGATTACGGCGATGCGCTTGGTGTCAGCTTTCAAATTGTTGATGATTTGTTGGATTACGGCGGCGCCGCGGCGAGCCTTGGCAAAAATACCGGTGATGATTTCCGTGAACGTAAATTGACTCTTCCCGTGATTAAAGCGATTGTCAAGGCAGATGCCGCAGAGCACGCATTTTGGACCCGCACCATCGAAAAAGGTGATCAACGTGATGGCGATTTGGAACATGCGATGGCGCTGATGACCAAGCACGACACACTGGAAGCAACCCGACAAGACGCCTTGCAATGGGCCGCAAAATCGCGCACCGCATTGGCCGCCATTCCGGAAAGCGATCTGCGTAATTTGTTGATGGATTTGTCAGATTATGTGGTCAGCCGCGTGGTTTGAACCCACCATTCTGGGTGGGATTTTGAAATTTCACGCGCTGCATCTGCGGCAGCTTTGTCGGTTTGGTAAACGCCAAAACATGTAGCGCCCGAGCCTGACATAAGTGCCAACATTGAACCGGTGTGATCGATCTTATCCAAGACCAGTGCGATCACAGGTTCCGTAGTAATTGCAGGGGCTTGCAAATCATTGCGCTGATCCGAAATCCAACTCCACCCATCAATTGATTGTTCTTTGATTGGTGGATTTTCTTTTGAACCCAGCGCATTAAAAATCACCGGTGTGGACACAGTCACATTTGGATTAACCAAAACGAGCGGTAAAGGATTTATCCCAAAAAGAGGTGAGATAACCTCGCCAATTCCACGCATCCGAACCGTGCCACCTTGAACACAAACAGGCACATCCGCACCGAGTTTTAATTGCATTTCGACATCAGGTATTGGCTCGGCCCACAAAGCAGACAAACCCCGCAGCGTCGCCGCCGCATCAGCAGAACCGCCCCCAATTCCCGAGGCAACTGGCAGGTTCTTTTCCAAATGGATACGCGCACCTTTGCGCCCAGAAAAACAACGCGCCGCTTGCAGGATCAAATTATCATCGCCCCCCGAAAGGCCATCCGCAAACGGGCCGTCGATCGTCAACGTAGTTGAGTCAGCCAAATCAAACGTAAGGACATCGCCGAATTCGGCAAAACCGACAATGCTATCTAACAGATGATAGCCATCGCCGCGCTGCCCCACAACGTGCAGGCACAGGTTAATTTTCGCCCGCGCGATTTGCTTAGTTGTCATTGCCAGATGCGGTTTCGTTGCCTTCGTCTTTCAAGACAACATCAAGCCCAACATCCAATTTACGCCGAATTCGACCGGTGTCTTTCTCTTCTGGTTTAAAGGAAAGCGCGCGACGCCACTGAAATTCAGCTTCGCGTGTGCGGCCAACCATCCAATAAACGTCACCCAAGTGATCGTTGATTATTGGATCGTTTGAAACCAGTTGAACAGCACGTTCCATCGGCTCGACTGCTTCTTCAAATTTTCCCAAACGGTATAAAACCCATCCCAGACTATCTGTGACGAACCCATCATTTGGGCGCGCAGCAACGGCGCTCTCGATCATTGATTGAGCTTCGGGCAATTTCAGCCCAAATTCGACAAGCGAATATCCAAGATAATTCAACACCAAAGGTTGGCCTGGATTCAATTTCAACGCCTTCCTAAAGTCAGCTTCGGCACCTTCCCAATTATTTTCACGCTCATGTGTGATCCCGCGTGCGTAAAATAGGAACCAATGGTTTGGCGCAGGATCTGCAATCATTTCGACAGCTGTGTCATAGGCTTCGGTTGCCTCTTCGTACCGTTCCTGCCCACGTAAAATATCACCGAGCGACATATGAACCCGTGGAACATCGCCGTGTGAACGCGTTAATCCACGTAAAACCTCAACGGCGGCATCTTGTTTTTCGGCATCAACCAATGCACCCGCACGACCCAATTCTGCGTTCAAAAACATCGGGTCGTCTTGTGCTACTCGGGCGTAGGTACGCGTTGCCAATTCATACTGTTTTTGGTCTTGCAATATTTCAGCCATAAGCAGGATCGCCTCGGAATATTTGGGGCGCAAAAATTCGGCCAAACGTGCGTAAACCAACGCGTATCGCGCATCTTGTTCGCGTTCTAAAACACCGGCCAAAGTTAGAAAAACCTCAGCTGAACCTTGCGATGCGTCGGTGATATAATCGTAGTCAACAACACCTTTTTCTGCGATCGCATCACGCAATGCAGAAATGCCTTGATCAGTGGTGCCGCGCAATGCGTTACTCAACAATTCTATTGCTTCGTCTTTGCGATCCAGCTGCGACATGATTTGCGCATGGGCGATTAAGCTGCTGCGATTAAGGCGCAAATTACCATTTTTATCACCCTGTAAGATGCGATCAGCGGTGTCAAAATCACCGACTGACGCCAACGCCAATGCCTTGTGGTATTGCCCAAAAAAACGCAGCGCCGTAGGTTTTTTCATGCTGTCGAATTGGTCAATTGCGCCGGTCATTTTACCATCACCCAACGCAACCCAACCTGACAAAAGGCCAAATAACAGTGGGCTAAAGCGATCCTCGCCGCCTTTCAAAATCATTTGCGCTTGCGAAAAATTTCCCTTTTTAATTGCATCAGCCATCAAAACTAGATCGGCCAATTGGCTTCCGAATTGGCCAGAGGCAATTTTTTGCGCAATCGCAACCGCACGGTCCACATCGCCTTTGCCAACAAACACCAAAAGGCCGTTTTGCAAAAGATATGGATTGTTGGGATCACGCGCCAAAGCCTGAGCGTAAAACTTCGCGGCTTGGTCATAATTATTGTCTCGATTGGCTTGATTTCCAGCCAAATAGGCCCCCGCAAGCCCTTGCGAAAAGGACGGTGTTGCCACCCCCATCGCCGCCACAAAACCAATCGCTATTGCGAATTTTTTGGTAAAACCTGACACGCTCCATCCAATCAAAAATGCTGTTGTTTAAAACTTAGCCCTAGACCCGTTGATTGACAATGAACGACACCGTTTTTTCGTTCATAATTTCGAAGAGACACCACAAAAGAAAAACCCCAGCGCGGTGGCTGGGGTTTTTCTTTTTACATATTCGGGTAGTTTGGCCCTTCGCCACCTTGCGGCGTCTGCCAGTTGATATTCTGACTTGGGTCTTTGATATCGCAGGTTTTGCAATGCACACAATTTTGCGCATTAATCTGGAACCGAGGGTTGGACCCATCATCATCGCGCAACACTTCGTACACGCCAGCAGGACAGTACCGTTGTGCAGGTTCTGCATATTCAGGCAGGTTCACGCCAATCGGGATGTTTTCGTCGTTCAACTGCAAGTGACAGGGTTGTTCTTCGGCGTGATTGGTTGCCGAAAAGGACACATTTGTCAGACGATCAAAGCTAAGAACTCCATCTGGTTTGGGATAATCCATCATCGGATAATCCACCGCTTTGCCCGTAGACTCCGCATCTGATTTTCCGTGCTTTACCGTACCCAACAAGCTGAATTTGAAAATCGACTGGAACCACATGTCGAACCCACCGATGGTCAAACCACCCAGCGGACCAAACTTTCCAGTCAAAGGCGCAACATTGCGCACAGTTTTCAAATCTTTGCCAACTGGGCCTGAACGTAATTCAGCATCGTACCCTGTCAGCTCGTCGCCTTCGCGCCCTGCTTTGATGGCTTCGACTGCGTGTTCTGCCGCAGATTTACCAGACAGCATCGCGTTATGATTGCCCTTGATCCGTGGCAAATTCACCAAGCCAACGGAACAACCCAGCAATGCACCGCCCGGAAAACAAGCCTTTGGCATGGATTGAAAGCCGCCCTTGGTCACAGCACGCGCGCCATAAGCAACCCGTTTGCCACCTTCCAGAACCTTGGCGATCCGTGGATGATGTTTCCATTTTTGGAATTCCATGTACGGGAACAGATGTGGATTTTTATAATTTAAATCAATGATGTAGCCAACATACACTTGATTATTATCGAGGTGGTACATGAACGAGCCACCGCCGTTTTTAAACCCTAGCGGCCAACCCATCGTGTGGGTCACTTCGCCTTCATTGTGGTTCTCTGGTTTTACTTCCCAGATTTCTTTCATGCCAAGGCCAAACTTGGCCACGTCGCAATCTTTGTCCAGCTCGTATTTACCGATAATTTGTTTCGCCAACGACCCACGAACACCTTCAGAAATCAGCACATATTTGCCGTGCAATTCCATCCCAGGCTCATAACTATCTCCGTGCTTGCCGTCTGGGTTTTTGCCAAACTCGCCTGCGACCACACCTTTAACTTCGCCGTTTTCGCCGTACACCAACTCGGAACACGCCATACCAGGGAAAATCTCGACACCTATCTCTTCGGCCTGTTCGGCCATCCAGCGACAGACGTTGCCCATAGAAACGATGTAGTTTCCGTGGTTGCTCATCAACGGTGGCATCATCATGTTTGGCAAACGCAGTTGACCTGACTCGCCCAGAACATAAAAATTATCTTCTTTGACAGGAACCGACAGCGGCGCGCCTTTTTCTTTCCAATCAGGGATCAAAGCATCCAAACCACATGGATCCAGAACCGCACCAGACAAGATATGCGCGCCCACTTCAGAGCCTTTTTCCAGCACCACAACATCTAAATCAGGGTCCAACTGTTTGATACGGATCGCAGCAGACAGGCCAGATGGCCCCGCTCCAACAATAACCACGTCGTACGGCATCGACTCGCGTTCAATTTCTGACATATCAGACCCTTTCGTAGCACTTTTCTTGCCGTGTCATTTTACGGCTAATAGTCACTACTAAGACAGACGAAAGGCGGTCAACCCTAACACTGCGAAAACCATGCGAAAAGGCGTCAATCGCGAACAATTACACTAAATACTAAGCCTACAGGCTTATTTTGGGTCTGAATGGGGACCTCGTTCAAACTGCGATCATCGCGCTCGTCACCCTGACCATGGCTTTTGTTCTGGAACGTCGGGCGCACCAATTTGCTGTGATCTTTGCTTTCTTTGGCTCGATGCTTTTCTACCCGACGTTTTCCATGATGAAGACATCCCTGCCAATTTTGGCGCCCTATTTCGCCGATCCTTTCTGGGCAGAATTCGACCGCTTGCTTCACTTTGGATATGACCCTTGGGAAATTGTCCTCGTTTACCTGTCCGAACTTGGCCTGCCTACGATCCCGGCACGCATTGCATCCCACCTGTACCTGTAGATCTGGTTTTTCATAATGCTGTTCATGCCCTCGATCGTCGCGATCTCAGATTCGGATGTTTGGCGTAAAAAGCGATTTGTCATCATGTTTTTTGTTTGTTGGCTAGGGCTGGGCAATGTGCTGGCCCTAATGGGGCTGTCGGTTGGGCCAGTATTTTACGACCGCGTCTATGAAAGCACCCGCTTTGCCGAATTCACTGCCGTCTTTAACGCTTCTGAAATTGGTAATTCGCAGCTAAAAATCGTTCAGGGCTTTTTATGGCGTGGCTTTGAATCAGGGTCACAAGAATTGGGCGCCGGAATTTCAGCATTTCCAAGCGTTCACGTTGACATGACCACAGTTTGCGTTCTCTATTTTTGGGAGCGTTTTTGGGGGCTCGGCGTTTTAATGGGGCTGTTTTGGGTGTTCGTATTCATCTATTCAATTGCATCGGGCTATCATTATGCCCTAGATGACTACGCTTCGGCACTTGTGATCTGGTCGGTTTGGCGTTTTATGCTGCGACAAGAACGCCTCAGTGCTTCATAATTTCACAATCACCTATTGCGTGCCAAAGGCACTGTTTTTAAAGTCTTCAAAATCATGACAAAGGCAAAGTTTCATGGATAAGATCCCAATCACACCGAGCGGATATAAAGCTGCTCAAATCGAATTGAAGCAATTGAAATCCGTGGACCGGCCTGCTGTGATCAGAGCCATCGCCGAAGCACGCGAACATGGCGATCTTTCAGAAAACGCTGAATACCACGCAGCGCGCGAACAGCAGAGCCATATCGAAGGCCGCATCAAAGAACTCGAAGGCGTCGTCAGTCTGGCAGATGTCATTGATGTGACAAAACTTTCTGGCTCGATCAAATTCGGCGCAACGGTAGAATTGATCGACGAAGACACTGAAGCAGAAAAAACGTTTCAAATCGTTGGCGAAACAGAAGCTGACATCGACAGAAACTTGCTTAATATCAGGTCACCTATCGCACGTGCCTTGATCGGCAAAGAGGAAGGTGACAGTGTCGAAGTACGTACACCTGGCGGCACAAAAAACTATGAAATCGTGAGTGTAAAATTCATCTAGTCTTCCGCACAATCTGGGTCACAAAGGCCACCAAAACATGACCGACGGCAACACTTTTACACCAGCAAAACCTGAAAACTCGGGCGCTGAAACACGTATCGCATTGGCTCTGACAATCTTTTGGTTGTTGGCCTGCGCGCTTTACTTGTTTGGTGTGCCGGGCGCTTTAGGCGAAGCATCCGCTAACTTGTTGACCCGTATGATAAGCTTCATGGCGATGTTTTTTCCTGTCATCGTCATTTGGACCGTCGCTTACGTGTCGAATTCCGTTCGCATCATGCAAGCCGAAACGAATGTTTTGCGAACGTCGATGGATCAGATCAAAACTGTTTTATCAGAAAAACCACTACACGATGATACGGCGCTGAAACAACAGCTCGCTGAAATTGCCATGCTGACGCAACAAACTGACAATCGCTTAAACGAGCTGACCGAACAAAAGGCCGCCATCCCGACAGAACAAACTTTTGTCCGTGTTGATGCTGCGGCTTTAGCTGAAAAAGTAGCCGCGCCAGAAGATATCAGCCAGACGACACTCCCACTGCAAACCCCAACTGGCCCTGAACGCATGCCCATTACAGTGTCCGAATTTATCAAGGCGCTGAATTTTCCCGAAAATGCAGAAGACAAAGAAGGTTTTCGCGTTTTGCGCCGTGCGTTCGAAGAACGCGAGTTGGGCAAATTGTTGCAAGCCTCGCAAGATGTGCTGACGCTTTTGTCGCAAGACGGAATTTACATGGACGATCTGTATCCAGATAAACCCCTGCCAACTGTGTGGCGTCGGTTTGCGTCTGGTCAGCGCGGATTAACGGTGTCTGCTCTGGGTGGCATTCGTGATCGCTCCGCACTTACGCTCGCCAAAACACGTCTGAAAAATGACCCTGTGTTTCGCGACGCGACGCATCATTTCTTACGCAAATTTGATCAAATCCTAATCGACTTTGAACCCACAGCCGAGGATTCCGAGCTGTTAGAAATGTCACTCACAAGAAGTGCGCGCGCCTTTATGCTGTTAGGTCGTGTCGCTGGGTCTTTTAACTAGCGTTCAAATCCCAAAGGATCCGTAGGGATAAAACCGAACCATATCCCCGTCAGAGATTTCCTGCGCTTCGTCACCCAACGCCACCAAGCCTTCGGCCCAGCTAAGTCCAGAAATACGTCCCGACCCTTCGGATTTAAAAGCTTCCGCTTTGCCGTTTCGAACACGCGCGCGCAAATATTCTCGCCTGCCCGCCTTTTTATTCTTTGAAAATGCCGCAGGAACATCAAACCCAGCTGGATTTTGCCACGCAGCCCCCGCCAAAACGGCACAGGCAGGTCGTGCAAAGACCAACGTGCAAACCAAGGCCGCAACAGGGTTTCCAGGCAACCCAAAAACGGGAACACCATCCCAAAGTGCTAATGCCAATGGTCGCCCAGGCTTCATCGCGATACGCCAAGTTTGAACAGCACCACGCGATGCCAAAACAGCGGAAACATGGTCTTCATCCCCCGCAGATGCACCACCACTTGTAAGAATTGCATCCGCTTTTATCGCACCCCGATCAAGAGCCGCTTTTACCAAATCAGGATCGTCCGCCACATGCCCCAGATCAACGGGCGCATAACCCCAATCACGGATTGTTTGCAGCAACATCGGACGGTTCGCGTCATAAATCTGCGATTGCGTCGCCAATTGCCCGACACTCACGACTTCATCCCCTGTCGAAAGAACGGCGACGCGTAACCGACATCGTACCGAAACACGCGCAACACCCACCGCCGCCAAAAGCGCGATATCTTGGGGCCGCAGGACATGACCAGCGGTTAAAACAACATCACGCGCCAGAACATCTTCGCCCGCATTTCGCGTGTTTGCCCGTTGCTTCAAACCCTTGCGAAACGCGATTCGATCCGCAGAGACACTGCAATCTTCTTCCAAAACGACGGTATCCACACCCGCTGGCACACGCGCACCTGTCAATATTCGCAACGCCTTGCCCTCAGAAACAACACCTTCAAACGGCTCCCCGGCCGCAGAACGACCATGCGCCAACGTCAATTCAATAACCTCGTCTGAACCCAAACTTTCAAACGCAAATCCATACCCGTCGACCGCCGAATTTGCGTAGGGCGGGTTCGAACGCGCCGCTAAAACATCCTCTGCCAAAACGCACGCGCCAGCATCCATCAGACTGACCTCTTCAACCTCGGTGACGCAGTGCAATCGCTTGCGCAACATCGCCAAAGCATCATCCACAGGGGTCCAATCCACACCGGGCGGCATCGCAAAACAATCGTCTTTCAGCGGTGGTGGTTTCATCCCAATCCCACCCGCGCCAAAATGAAATCAGCAATTTTTTGCGTGTCATTCAGGTCAAACACCACTTGGGCAATGTCCAATGCCACATCACTCGCAACGGCTATAATAGTCGCGTCTGCTTTCGCCAAAACCGCCTTACCAGCCTCGGCACGGTGGCACTCCAATTTTTCGTGCCCTTCAGCCTTAAAGCCTTCAACCAAGACCAAATCCACGGGCGATAGCTTCGGTAACAATTGTGCCAACGGTACCTCAGGTGCGCCGCGCAATTCGTGCATCAATGCCCAACGTGTACCTGACGACAGCAAAACCTCTCGTGCGCCAGCACTGCGATGCCGATAGCTGTCACGCCCTTCGTGATCCACATCAAACGAATGATGCGCATGTTTGATCGTTGAAACCGAAAACCCACGCGCAGAAATTTCTGTGACCAGCCGTTCGACCAAGCCCGTTTTTCCCGTATTCTTCCATCCAATGATACCAAAAACTTTCACAAATCAAACTCCGCAATCATCGCATCTGCACGGTCGAAATCTTCGGGCGTATTAACGTTAAAAAACGGGTCAAACGGCGTTGCACTGAATTCCACATTTACGCAACCATGCGGCTTGGACCACCGCACAACTTTGCGCAAGCCGTCGTTTAACGCGCGTCGCAAATCATCGCGCAGTGCCACAGGCCATTTGCCAAACGTCGGATGCCGCACCTGCCCACGTTCAGGATCGGGCGTGACAGCCATCGCCAAATCCGCACCAGATGCGTTCATCCGATCCACAAAATCTGCTGGATAAAACGGCGTATCCGCAGCCACAGTCACGATGTGCGTTGCCCCTTGCGACGCTGCATAGTCCAACCCTGCCAACACACCCGCCAATGGCCCCGCGTATCCCGCAATCGTGTCGTTCACTACGGGAATATCCAATCCATCAAACCGCGCGGGATCGCCGTTTGCATTCAAAATCACAGTATCGATTTGCTTGCTCAGCCGGACCTTTACACGCCCCAACAAAGACACCCCACCAAGGGTCAGCAAGCCTTTGTCACCACCGCCCATCCGCGAAGACAGGCCACCCGCGAGGATCACACCAATTACATCAGTCATCTTTTGATCTCCGTTTGCCCTTATCATCTGCAACCGCAGCCAAATCCGCGTCCCAATCCAATCGCTCCGCGCCGCTCAAACACATAAACCGTTTTCCGCGCATACGTCCGATCAGGGTTAGGCCAACCTGCTGCGCAATCTCTACGCCCCACGCAGTAAATCCAGACCGTGACACCAGAACAGGAATACCCATCAACGCGCATTTGATTACCATTTCTGATGTCAAACGCCCTGTTGTATACATGATTTTGTCACCTGCCTCTGCCTTTTCAGACAGCATCCAACCCGCAATTTTGTCCACTGCGTTATGGCGTCCAACATCTTCCATATATACCAGCGGGCGGTCTTTCTGACACAGCACAGACCCGTGAATTGCCCCCGCCGCCAGATACAGGCTCGGCGTTTGATTGATCAGCGCCGCCAAAGAATACAGCCAACTTGTTTTCACCTGTGTTTGGGGCAAAACCACCTGATCTAGCCCCTCCATCATATCGCCAAAAACCGTCCCGACCGCACACCCGCTGGTGCGCGTTTTCTTTTTCAGCTTTTCTTCATAAACGGTCGCACTATCGGTGCGCACAACGACGGTTTCCAGCTCCTCGTCAAAATCGACGCCCAGCACGGTTTCCCCGTCATTCAGCATTCCTTGATTGCGCAAAAAACCCAGCGCGAGGTATTCTGGATAATCCCCGATCGTCATCGCCGTGACAATTTCTTGCCCATTCAGGAAAATGGTCAGCGGGCGTTCCTCAACTACGGAAATCTCTTGCACAACACCAGTGTGATCCGTGCCACGCACCATACGTGTTAGCCCATCACCACCGGTGCTTGGTGCAATCAAATATTTTGAAGAGTATTCCAACATCACCGTTTGCCACGCCCGTTAAAGTCACTTAATCCTTGCGTCATAGTATCACCATGAAACCAAAACAAACCATATCCAAATCCGCCTTTTGGGCAGGCTATCGCGACTGCACCCCATTCTTATTGGTGGCATGTCCTTTCGCGTTGCTGTTCGGCGTGGCCGCTACCGAAGCAGGTTTGAACATTGTACAAACAATGGCGATGACGGTTCTTGTAATTGCGGGCGCGGCTCAATTCACGGCCCTTGTGCTGTTACAAGAAAACGCGCCCACGCTTATCATCCTTGTAACCGCCCTTGCGGTGAATTTGCGCATGGCGATGTATTCCGCCGCGTTGGTTCCTCATTTGGGCAAAGCATCGCCACGCATGAAGATGCTGATCGCCTATCTGAATATTGATCAAACCTTCGCGCTTACGACGATACGATATCCTCAGGAAACGGAATGGACACTTGCGGATCGGTGCAACTATTTCATCGGCGCTTCGCTCGCGATTATGCCGGCTTGGGTGGTGTTTAGCTACATCGGGGCTGTCTTTGGCGCGACCATTCCTGACGCTTTCGCGCTCGATTTTGCAATGCCGATTTGCTTTCTTGCCCTTATCGCACCAGCGTTGCGATCTTTGCCCCATATCGCCGCAGCAGCCACATCCGTTATAGGCGCATTGGCCTTGTCGTGGATACCCTTTTCGCTCGGCCTGATTATCGCAGCTTTTGTTGCAATGTTGGTTGGCGCGCAAACTGAGTTGTGGCTCGCTAGGCGCAAGCCATGATGCTGGATCAGCCCCAAGTCTGGACAATTATCGCTGCCCTTGCCGTTGGTACGTATTTTATCCGATGGTCGTTTCTCGGGCTGCTTGGTGATCGCGAATTGCCGGAATGGGCCATTCGCCACCTGCACTATACCGCTGTTGCTATTCTGCCTGGACTTATCGCGCCATTCGTGATTTGGCCCACTGCTACAAACGGTGAAACCGATCCGACACGCCTGCTAGCGGCACTCGCAGCCCTTACCGCCGGGGTATGGCGCAAATCCGCAGTTGCAGCGATCCTCTCGGGTTTTGGCACGCTTTACTTGCTGCAATATTTGACCTGATTACACCCTACAAAGGCAATGCTGTCGTCTTACAAACCGTGCGCAAAGCAAAGCTAGATTGCATTTTCGCAACACCCGGCAGACGCGCCAAATAACGCCGATGAATACGCGCAAAATCATCCGTGTCGGCCGCCACAACTTTCAGCAGATAATCCGCCGTACCCGCCATTAAATGGCATTCCAAAACATCTGGAATACGCGCCACTTCCCGCTCGAACGCAGCCAAGGTTTCGTCGGCTTGGCTGCTAAGGGATATCTCTACAAAAACTGTTGTCCGTCGATCTACTGTGCGTGGGTCCAACAGCGCCACATAATCACGGATAATCCCATCCGTTTCCAACCGCTGCACACGCCGATGGCAGGCCGACGCCGACAGGTTAACCTTTTCCGCAAGTTCCGCATTCGACATCCTGCCGCTCTTTTGCAATGCATTCAGAATACGGCGATCTATTTCGTCAATTTTCATAACACAGAAGTTTCTTTCGGTTTTTTTCGACTTAGCTCGAAGATTATTCGAAAATCTGCTCATAAGAAACAAGAAATTGAAATCTAACGCCAACAATTTTGCCTAATAGTTGGGCAGAATGAAAACCCAGCTAAGGACAAAACCGTGCTGATCGGATGCCCAAAAGAAATCAAAAACCAAGAGTATCGCGTAGGCGTGACGCCGTCCGCCGCGATGGAGGCTACTTCGCGTGGCCACAAGGTGATTATCGAAACAAACGCAGGTATTGGCGCTGGTTTCCCGGATGAAGATTACACTGCAGTTGGCGCCAAAATCGTCGATACAGCCGCAGAGGTTTTTTCCCGCGCTGACATGGTTGTTAAGGTCAAAGAACCCCAACCAGTGGAGCGAAAACAGCTGCGCGAAGGTCAGATTTTATTCACGTATCTGCACCTTGCACCCGATGCCCCACAAACCAAAGACCTACTTGAAAGCGGCGTAACAGCGATTGCTTATGAAACCGTAACTGATCGCAATGGCGGCCTACCCCTGTTGGCTCCAATGTCCGAAGTCGCTGGTCGTTTGGCCCCACAAGTTGGCAGCTGGACCTTGCAAAAAGCCAACGGCGGACGCGGCGTTCTTATGGGCGGCGTACCCGGTGTTGGTCCCGCCAAAGTTGTCGTTCTTGGGGGCGGCGTTGTTGGCACACATGCAGCACGCATCGCCGCAGGTATGGGCGCGGACGTTACAATCACAGACATGTCCACACCGCGTTTGCGCTATCTTGATGACGCATTCGGTGGGCAATTCAAAAACAGTTACGCTTCAAAAAATAACACCGCTGAATTGATCGCAGGGGCCGATATGGTTATCGGCGCTGTCCTTATTCCAGGCGCAGCAGCGCCAAAATTGATCAGCCGCGAACAACTGGGCACCATGAAACCTGGTTCAGTCCTCGTTGACGTCGCAATCGACCAAGGTGGCTGTTTTGAAACATCAAAAGCAACGACACACGACGATCCTATCTACGAAGTAGACGGCATCATGCACTACTGCGTCGCCAACATGCCAGGCGCGGTTGCCCGCACTTCGACGATCGCATTGGGCAATGCGACAATGCCGTTAATGATGGCATTGGCCGATAAAGGTTGGAAAAAAGCCTGCGAAGATGACCAACATCTTCTTAATGGCTTAAACACCCACGCCGGGAAATTGACGTATTATGCGGTGGGCAAGGCCCTTGGTATGGATGTTATTTCCCCAACACTTGCCTTGAAAATGTAAGCTAAAATTCTGACCGCCGCCTTTATTCATCAAAGGCGGCGGTTCACAAATCTGTGCAGGAAACATTTTCAATTGAATCCCACACAACGCTCTAGCTACCTATGAACATCGAAACTGTTCAAGGAATTATCCGATGCTTATGCCCCGCCAGAAAACCCCAAATCTCTCTCTTCCAACGCTAGATCACGGGGCGTTTGATCTGTCCGCTGAAAAATCCGAACGCGGTACAGTCATCTGTTTTTACTGTGTTTTGCACTGCCCACTATGCTCAAATTATCTAACCGAATTTAAAAAACGCGTTACCGATTTTGCAGAACGCGGCGTTACCACTATCGCGATCAGTTCAGACGGCGAAGAACGCACACGCGCAATGGCCGACAAGATCGGCACAAAAGGCCTGCGTTTTGGGTATGATCTTAGCCTAGAAAAAGCGCGTGATTGGGGGCTTTACATCTCCACGTCTCGCGGCACGACATCCATCGGAATTGAAGAGCCTGCACTGTTCTCTGAGCCGGGCCTATTTATGATGACGCCAGAACAAACGCTTTATTATAGCTCCACTCAGACGATGCCGTTCGTGCGACCGCACTTTTCAGAACTGGTTGGCGCGCTCGATTTTGCAATTGCCAACAATTACCCAGCACGCGGTGAATACGCGGGCGAGGTCTGAAATTAAAAAGGCCCGCTCAATGGCGGACCTTTCAACATTACCTTTCGGCAATTCTTATTTCTTAACAGCGTCCAAAATGCCTTGCAGCAATTCTGAATCTGTTGGGCCAGCTGGCGCTGCTTCTACAACTTCTTCTTTTGCCGTTGCTTCTTTGATTGCATTCACGCGCTTAACCAGCATGAAAACAACAAACGCGATGATCAAGAAGTTGATGATTGCCATGATGAAGGAACCGTATGCAAAAACTGCTGCGCCGGCTTCACGAGCATCCGCAAGCGTTGCGCCATCTGTAACTTCGCCAGACAGAACGATGTATTGGTTAACGAAATATACGCCGCCCATAAGCAGGCCGATAATTGGGTTGATCAGATCGTCGACCAAAGATTTCACGATCGCAGTGAAAGCCGCGCCGATGATGATACCAACGGCCATGTCCATCACATTGCCTTTGGCGCTAAAGTCTTTAAATTCTTGAAGCCTGGTGTCCACTTAATGCTATTTTTTCACGCGCCCCTTTGGCGTGATACAGCCTAAATGAGGGTTTTGTGCAAAAAACAACCCTCTTGCGGAATTTTCAGTCTCAAAAATGCAAGATTTTGACCAGCGAGTCGTAAAAGTAACGCTAAGACGATGGCTGGTCCAACAATTCAGCTACCGCACCAGCAATCGCCAAGGCAGATGTTAAACCTGGGCTTTCTACGCCAAACATCTGCACCAACCCTGCAACGCCATGATCCGCAGGCCCCGAAAATACAAAGTCAGATTGCAATTGCCCGTCGCGTGCTGTTCGAGGGCGAATCCCACACCCGTCTGGCTGCATCGCGCCTTTGGGCAACGCGGGCCACCAACGGCGAACACTGCTTTCAAATGCGTGTGCTTGTTTGGAATCCAACGAATAATCGACACGTGGTGGCTCAAGATATTGCAGGTCAGGCCCAAATCGAAAACCGCCCCCAAGGTCGCGCGTGTAATGCACGCCCAGCGATTCATCGTCCGGCATTGGATAAATCAATCGCTCAAACGGCGCGGGTCCAGAAACGGAAAACCAACTACCTTTGGCGAAATGCTGTTCTGGAATATGCGTTGCTGAAAACCCGTGAATATTGCGCGCCACATCCCACGCCCCTAAACCTGCGGCGTTGATCAAATTCACACACTTCAACTGCGTTCCACCCGCATCACCAACATGCAATTCAAACCCACCGTCAACAGGCACAGCCCTTTCCAATGGCGAGCCAAATGCCACAAATGCGCCTTCCGCTTCGGCCTCACCTAACAAAGACAGAATAAATGCAGGTGCATCAATGATCCCTGTACTGGGCGACAGTATTGCTCCGTGACAGGCCAATTCTGGTTCCATTGAAATGGCGTCTGCCGCCGAAATCTCGACCAAATCATGCACACCGCTTGCCTCTGCATTGGCGATCAGCGACGGAATTTTCGCGACATGATTTCCGCCTGCTGCCACGATCAATTTTTGCGTATTGGCATAGGGAACATGACGATCAGCGCAGTAATCATACAACATCTGTTTGCCACTTACACACAGCTTAGATCGCCAAGATCCGGGTGTGTAATATATACCAGCGTGGATAACTTGCGAATTGCGCGACGACGTGTGCTGAGCGATCCGATCCTCTGCCTCAAGCACCAAGACATCTTGCCCAGCCTTGGCCAATTTACGCGCCACCGCGATGCCGATAACCCCCGCACCAACGACAACTGTCTCAATTTCATCCATCTCTACCTCTTGGCCGCTGCAACTGCCCTAATTTTTAGGGCACATCCCATCCGCAATCTTTTCAGCAATCATAATGGTCGGCGCATTTGTGTTGCCGCCAACCAATCGCGGCATCACCGAGGCATCCACCACGCGCAATCCTTCAATCCCATGAACACGACATTTAGGATCAACCACCGCCAAATCGTCCACACCCATCTTACAGGTGCCAACGGGATGATAAATGGTATCAGCGCGCGCGCGAATGTCAGCCTCAAGCCCCTCATCGCGCCCGCCATAATGATACAACCGCTTGCCACGCCAAGGCTCCAGCGGCGCACTTTCCATGATCTGTTCCACAATCCGCGCGCCCGCCTTTAGAACGTGTAAATCGGCAGGATCACTCAAATATCTTGGATCAATCAACAGCGCAGATTTCGGATTGCTGTCTTTCAATCCCACCCGCCCCGTGCTTTTGGGCCTCAAAACACAAACGTGGCAACTGTACCCGTCTTTCAGATGAATTTTATGCAAATGATCATCCACAATTGCAGGTACAAAGTGCAACTGAATGTCTGGGCGATCCAGTTTGGGGTCGGTTCGTAAAAACCCAGCCCCTTCCGCGAATGGTGTCGCGAACAAACCCGTTCCGTCTTTGCGCCACTTCAAACCTGCCTTGATTAAGCGCGCCAAACCTGCGGGATTAAGCCCAACAACATCAGATCGTTTTGAATGATAGCTCACGATGTAATCCAAATGGTCCTGCAAATTTTGCCCAACCCCGGGCAAATCATGTGCCACGTCAATGCCATGCGCACGCAGTTCATTGCCCGGTCCAATCCCTGACAACATCAACAAATGCGGCGACCCAAATGCGCCGCCAGACAGGATCACTTCGCGTTTAGCACGCACAACTTGCACGCCCTTTCGCGCATATTCCACACCAACCGCACGCCCGTCTTCCAACACAACGCGCTGCGCCACTGCCTTTGTAATAACCGTCAAATTCACCCGATCCACCACAGGAAAAACATAGGCCGCAGCGGCCGAACATCGCTCTCCTTTGTGTCGGCCGTCGTAAAATTGCGTCACTTGATATGGGCCGACGCCTTCTTGGCGATCCCCATTAAAATCATCGTTGCGCCGTATCTGCAAACCCTCTGCAGCTGCGAAAAATGCCGATGTAATTTCACGTGGTTCTGATTGGTCGCCAACCTGTAACGGCCCATCATTTCCGTGCAAATCCGATGCACCCCAAGCATTTCCTTCGGATTTTTTAAAGTACGGTAGAACTTCATCCCAGCTCCACCCTTCACAACCCAGATCAGCCCATTCATCGTAATCTTTGCGATGCCCACGCACGTAAAGCATTGCGTTGATCGCACTTGATCCGCCCAACGCTTTGCCACGGGGCTGAAACCCACGGCGGTTGTTTAGCTCACGCTGTGGCTCGGTTTTTAACGCCCAATTGTGTATCGGCGGACGCCCTGAAATCATCGCAGCCGTCAACGCAGGTGCGCGGATCACAAGGCTTTTTCCGCCCCCGCCCGCTTCTAACAAACACACATTCACAGAAGGAACCTCGCTCAATCGGTTGGCCATCACGCACCCAGCTGATCCGCCGCCAACAATCACATAGTCAAATTCCATCGCTACCTCCCGTTTGGCCAAAGCCTAACCAGATGGCGACCAAAAACAACCTAGATGTTGCGCAAAATAAAAGGGCCCCCGCATTTGCAAAGGCCCTTTAGAATTCGGTGTAACAGATGGCTTAGCTGCGCAGCGTACCGCCTGTCGCTTTGCCAACCTTTTCAACGATCTTTGCGCAAACCGCTTCGATGTCTTTGTCCGTCAGCGTCGCATCTTTGGGCTGCAATCGCACCGTTATGGCCACAGATTTCTTACCTGCCCCCATCTGCGCTTCGGCTTTCTCGCCCGTGAATTGATCAAACACAGACGCGTCAGCAATCAACGCTTTATCTGCACCTTTGGCAGCGTTGATCAGCGTTAACGCCTCGACTTCGGTGTCCACAACAAAGGCAAAATCACGATCAACTGCCTGCAAATCGGAAACATTCAATGCAGGGCGCGTTGACGTCGATTTCTTCGGGAACGGCGGCTTTGCAATATGCACGGCGAACGCAACGGCTGGGCCTTTAACGCCCATCGCCTTAAGCACTTTGGGGTGAATTTCCCCAAAACCAGCCAGCACCTTCTTTGGCCCCAATGACAACTTGCCAGACCGACCAGGATGCCACCATCCATTCGCTCCACGCAAAACCATCAGCTTTTCAGGCGCACCGATCGCAGACAAAACAGCCTCCGCATCCACTTTCGCATCATAGGCGTCAACGGCCCGTCGCGCCCCATGTGGATCGCGCGGCCCCGTGTACCCAACCAACAAACCAGTCACCAAAACTTCTTGCTCTTCTGGCTCACCACCATGGAAAACAGGGCCAACTTCGAACAATGCTAAATCTGCATAGCCACGCGCTTGATTACGTGCAGCGGCCGCTAACAAACCTGGCAACAAAGATGGGCGCATATGGCTCATGTCTGTTGAAATCGGGTTACCCAACATCACCGCATCGGACCCGCCGCCAAACAGCGCAGCAGATGCCTGATCAATGAACGAATACGTCACGCATTCATTATATCCGAGCGCTACCACTGTCCGCCGTGACGTTGCTTCGCGCTTTTGCATCGGCGTCAAAACCGGCTTGGCCACGCCCACATCCGGGCGGTTCATCGGCACGCCAACCAGTTTCGTCAACGACGCAATCCGCGCCACTTCTTCAACCAAATCAGCAGAACCGAGCACATCAGGGCGCCATGTCGGTGGCGTCGCTTGATCGCCCTCAACCACGAAACCCAAGGCTTCCAAGGTCGCGATTTGCGTCGCCGCAGGAATATCCATGCCAACCAACGACTGAACGCGATCTGTGTCCAACTTATACTGGCGCGACACATCGGGAATTTCACCCGCGACCACAACTTCCGATGCTTCACCGCCGCAATATTCTTGGATCATTGCAATCGCCTGATCCAACCCATCTGCGCAAAATGCGGGGTCGATACCGCGTTCAAACCGATACCGCGCATCCGAATTGATCTTCAAAACCCGCCCCGTTTGCGCAACACGGATCGGCGCCCAATACGCGCTTTCAACGAATACATTCACAGTGTCTTCGGTACAGCCCGTTTCCAAGCCACCCATCACACCCGCGATGCTTTCGACCGATTTATCATCCGAAATCACCAACATACTCGCGCTTAATGTGTATTCTTTGTCGTCCAACGCCACCAACTTTTCGCCGCCAGCGGCGCGGTGCACCCGCAGGTTTCCGTTCACTTTGTCCGCATCAAACACGTGCAAAGGGCGGTTCTGATCATAGGTGAAAAAGTTGGTTACATCGACCAGCATCGAAATAGGTCGCAACCCAATCGCCTTCAACGCCGCTTGCATCCAATCAGGCGAGGGCCCGTTTTTCACACCTTTGATAAGGCGTCCGTAAAACACGGGGCAATCATCCAACGTATCCGCATCAATCGAAACATCGATGTCAGACGCGAATTTGGCATCGATTTCTGGCGTCGGACACGGCAACAATGTGCCCAGCCCACGGGCCGCCAAATCACGCGCAATACCGCGAACACCCAGCGCATCTGGGCGGTTCGGCGTAATCGCAATGTCGATCATCGGGTCAATCTTTTCAGGCGCGTTTGCAGCCAACCAATCGACAAACTTCGATCCAACCGCTGGTTCACCAGACAGCTCGATAATTCCGTCATGTTCCTCAGACAGCTCCAGCTCGCGCTCGGATGCCATCATGCCAAAACTCTCGATCCCACGAATTTTGCCAACGCCGATGGTCGTATCAATCCCCGGCACATACATGCCCGGTTTGCACAAAACCACGCGAATGCCTGCCCGCGCATTTGGCGCACCGCAAATAATTTGCTGCATGCCTTCATCGGTTTCCACCTGACAAACCCGCAACTTATCCGCATCGGGATGCTTTTCGGCTTCCTTCACATAAGCGACGGTAAAATAGCCAAGCCGGTCCATCGGATTAACCACCTCCTCAACCTCAAGCCCGAGATCGGTCAGCGCGTAACAAATATCCTCAACCGAGGCGTCTGTTTCCAAATGGCGTTTCAGCCAAGACAGTGTGAATTTCATGAGTTTCGTCCGTTTATCAGCGTCTCGCACGGGATATCTTAAACCTAGTAAGATTAAAAGAGCCTGTTAGGTGGGGCTCTTGCCCATCGCTCAATCAAAGAGACACCAAATAGTATTGCAATTAAAATACCAAAAGGTATCATATTTACTATGACAACCGAACAAACCACATTTCGCGCCCTAGCCGACCCCACTCGCCGCCAAATTCTCCGCCTGTTGAACGGCCAAAATATGACGATAGGCGAATTGACTGAGCGGTTTCCGATGACGCGTGCCGCGGTGAAGAAACACTTAGGCATTTTGGAAGAAGGGGGATTGGTGAGCGTAGAAATCAAAGGCCGAGAACGCATCAATCGGCTGGAACGAGACGCCTTTGCTGTTGTGACGGACTGGGTGGACGGGTTTGAGGAACCAACAGAGGATAGGCTGGCGGTGTTGAGGAGATCGGTGGCTAGGGAGTGGGGGTGACGACGAACCCCAAAATTTCAATACTGTCTTTTTGTTAAATTTTTAATCCAAGTTATCCAGCCACCCAAATGTTTGGAAATGGAAGTACGGAATCCAATAGCAAGACATAGAAAGAAAACCAGTGGCCACCAAACAATTGAAAGAAAGCCAAGTCCCACAATAAAAGTCCTGGGTAAATATCCCACAATACCAGTTAAGATCAAACCACCCGAACTATGTGAAACTGCAGAGCTTCCAAAAGCAGACAATATTTGTGAAGCCCTTAAGCCAGCCCAACCTACAGCCTTAGGACCTACTCTTAACCAGACCCTGTTTTTCTCATCAAAATCGAAACCAGCTAACTTTGCAAACCTCTAAATTTGACCCATCACCCGCTAATCCCAGCATGCATATTCGGCATATCCAGCGCACTAAACCCATAGTGCCTCAACCATCGCAGATCACTGTCAAAGAACGCCCGCAGGTCAGGAATCCCGTATTTCAGCATCGCAATGCGGTCGATCCCCATGCCAAAGGCAAAGCCTTGATATTCATCTGGATCCACACCAGCCGCGGCCAGCACCTTTGGGTGCACCATCCCAGAACCAAGAATTTCCATCCAATCGTCGCCCTCGCCGATCTTCAACTGACCCTTATCCCAAGAACAGCGAATATCCACCTCGGCAGATGGCTCCGTAAACGGGAAATGGCTTGCGCGGAACCGCAGCTCGATATCGTCGATATTGAAAAAAGCACGGCAGAATTCTTCTAGCGTCCATTTCAGGTTCGCCATCGAAACACCTTTGTCGATGCACAGACCTTCGTATTGGTGGAACATCGGCGTATGCGTCTGATCATAATCCGCACGGTACACCCGACCAGGCGAAATGATCCGACACGGCGCGCCATGCTTCTCCATATATCTAATCTGAACAGGGCTCGTATGCGTGCGCAAAACATGCGGCGGGCGATCATCGTCTTCGTCTCGGTGCATGTAAAACGTGTCGTGTTCTTGGCGCGCGGGGTGTTCTGGCGCGATGTTCAGCGCATCAAAATTGTACCAATCACTTTCGATCTGCGGCCCTTCAGCAACAGAATATCCAAGGTCCGCAAACACTGCGATCACCTCTTCTGTCACTTGTGAAACCGGGTGGATTGTCCCCTGCCGACACGGACGCCCAGCCAAAGACACATCGATCCATTCGCTCTGCAAACGTTCATTCAAAGCGGCATCGCCCAGCGCTTCTTTCTTCGCTGCAATCGCGGAGTTGATCTCATTCTTCAAGGCATTCAACGCGGGGCCAGCAACTTGCTTTTCCTCGGGCGTCATCTTGCCAAGTTCGCGCATCTTTAGGGACACTTCGCCCTTTTTACCAACGGCAGCCAATCGCACATCTTCCAGCGCAGCTTCATCGCCAGATGCCATGACACCTTGCAGATACTTCGTCTTTAACGCGTCCAAACCGTCCATTGCATTCATCCTTTAAGCTGTTGCCGCATGACTACCAGCCACGCCCATTTTTGCAACCTTCAACGAAAAAGCCCCACACCTTTCGGTGCAGGGCTTCAATTCTTAAAACCGATTGGCGATTTACGCCAACGCACCTTTAGCTTGATCCACAATCGCGTTGAACGCGTCTGGTTCATGCACAGCTAGATCGGCGAGAACCTTACGGTCCACTTCGATACCAGCCAAGGACAGGCCGTTGATGAATTTGCTGTATGTCAGCGCTTCATCATGTGAGCGAACACCAGCGTTGATCCGTTGAATCCACAGTGCGCGGAAGTTCCGTTTCCGGTTTTTCCGGTCGCGGGTTGCATATTGGTTCGCTTTATCAACCGCTTGGGTTGCTGTGCGGAAATTCGTGGACCGTGCGCCATAGTAGCCTTTGGCTGCTTTTACGACTTTACGGTGACGAGCGTGGGACGATACGCCCCCTTTTACACGTGACATTTCTCAGGACTCCTTAGCGGTTATACGGCATGTACGATTTCACGATATTTTCATCTGCTTTACACAGCGTAGTAGTACCACGCGCGTTGCGGATGAATTTTCGTGAGCGTTTGATCATACCGTGGCGTTTACCCGCTTGGGCCGCCAACACACGGCCAGTAGCCGTCACTTTAAAGCGTTTTTTCGCGCTTGATTTGGTCTTCATCTTGGGCATTTCCGTCTCCTTGATATTGAAGTTGGTCGGTACGCGACTCGGCAGCCCTTCGGCCGGACGCGCAGTAGAAGCTGGTTATTAGGCGGGGATTGCATCTATTGCAACCCTAATCATCACCGATCCAGCATCGTAATCACTTCTATTTCGATGACCACACCCTGATACGCCAATGCCGCCATCGGAATACCCGTTGTTGCAGGCCCAGGGGCCGTATAACTGGCGGAGCGGATCAAAAGGTTTTCATGCAAAGCCGATGCCGACGCATTGCCCTGATAAAACGTGGTCACCTTTACGACATCATCCAAATCGGCGCCGAATTCCGCCAAGACCTTTTTAATGTTTTCCATCGCTGTGCGGGTTTGCGAAACCATGTCCTCGGCATCCAAAAAATCGGCATCGGCGTCCAACGAAACTTGCCCACCAACATGGATCATCGCTCGGCATTTATTCCCGTGCTTAAACGGCAAATGGGTTGGCCAATTCCAATGCTCGTCTGGCCAGCTAAACGTCTTTTCGATCCGCGATCCATCGGCGTTCAGCATCGCAGTTGCACCAATTTTCGTACACAACTCATCTTGTGCAAATCGCGCCACAGGTATCCCCGTTGCCGCCGGTCCCAGTTCATTTAAATAGGCAATCCGCACCTTGGCCGCCGCCGCCCAATCCTTGGCCGTGCCACCGCCCAAATAGAATGTGTTCAGCTTAACCAAATCATCCGCATCTGCGCCCACCAACGACAACGCCGTCGATAGGTTTTCCATCATGATTTTCGATTGCGCTGCGATTTCATCCGCGTTTTGAAAACGCCCATCAGCCCCAAGTGCGGACATGTCTGACACGAAAATCATTTCACTGCACTGAACCACGTGTGAATATCCATCCGCCAACATCGGCAACCGAGGATCACGCAGGCGTTGACGCTCAAGCGCCTCGCCGCTTGTCCCGCGCATGGCCACGCCTTCGATTTCAATCATCATGTCGGGGTAGCATAACTCATCCAGCAAAATTGTATTCACCACGGGCATCACATTTGGCCCGATGAATCCCGCAATCTGCGTCAAAACGGCCTTTTCTTGCGCCTCAGCGCCAACGAAATAAACGACCAAACGAACCAAGTCAGAAGTAGACGAGCCGAGGTCTTCTAACAGCACGCGCATGTACGTCATTGCACCCGCGCACTGCGCTTTCAGATCACCCAGATTTCGCACCACGCCCTTGGACGTCAAATCAACTTGCCCGCCAGTAAAGATCATCTCTCCTGCACGAACACCCTGTCGATGCGTTAAATCGACGGGCCAATTCCAATGATTTTGCGGAAATGAGTAGGTACGTGCCACGCCCCGCTCTATTTCCAAGCCGCGATTAAGCGAAACACAGATTGCGGCAAATGTTGCGGCGTTAGCGCTCCATCGGACAAAACCCATGCCCAGCCCAAAAACCCAGCACCAGCCAAAATTCCAACCAAACCAAAAATCGGTGTTCGTTTTTCAACCATAGCATTGGTCATTCCGACCAATCCAATCATTACAATCAGTGTGCCGCCGACGAGTTAGTAATCATAAGGCATAAAATCCCCCTGCCTTGGTCAAACTATCAGTCTTCTTCGCTACCAAATATCAGTTTTTCCTGAACAGGCGCAACACGCAAGATATTGGTGGAGCCTGGCTGATTGAATGGGATACCTGCCGTCACAACAATTTTGTCTTCTTCGCTGGCAAAACCGTAATTTCGCGCCGCCCGTGCAGCACTAACGACGGCCATTTTAAATCGCCCAACTTCGGATGTTTCCACACTGTGAAGCCCCCACACAAGCGTCATCCGACGTGCGGTTTTCGCAAGCGGCGTCAGCGCAATGATCGGCACTTGCGGACGTTCACGTGCCGCCAACATCGCGGTAGTACCCGAATGGGTGAAACAACAAATCGCTTTGATGTCCGTGGTTTCCGCAACTTCACGGGCCGCTACGGTAATCGCCTCGGCGACCGATGTACGTGACGCAGAGCGCGAGGCTTCGATGATTTGGCGGAAGGTTGGGTCAACCTCAACCTCTTCGGCCACATTGTTCATGGTTTGCACTGCTTCAATCGGGTATTCGCCCGCCGCTGATTCCGCTGACAACATAACCGCATCCGCACCTTCATAAATCGCCGCAGCAACATCAGATACTTCTGCCCGCGTCGGAACAGGTGCAGTTATCATGCTTTCCATCATTTGCGTTGCGACAATCACGGGTTTGCCCACCTGACGACACCGTCGCACAAGACGTTTCTGGATCGGGGGCACTTTGCTGACTGGTAATTCGACACCCAAATCACCGCGCGCAACCATAATCCCATCGCTTACTGCAAGGATTTCATCAAAGGATTTCACAGCCGCTGGTTTTTCAATTTTCGAAATCAGCGCGGCACGCCCTTTGGCCAGCCCACGCGCTTCCAAAACATCTTCGGCACGTTGCACAAATGACAGCGCCAACCAATCAACACCCAGCTCGCACACAAACTCCAAGTCAGCGCGATCTTTGTCAGATAACGCAGCCAACGGCAAAACCACATCAGGCACGTTCACGCCTTTGCGGTTTGAAATTTGTCCACCAACCATAACTTCACACGCGGCGTAATCTGCACCACATTTAGTAACACTAAGGCGGATCTTTCCGTCGTTCACCAAAAGCGTAGAACCCACTTCTAACGCGTCAAAAATCTCTTTGTGGGGTAGGCAAACGCGGTTCACATCACCCGCTGTCGAATCGAGATCAAAGCGAAACGCCGCGCCTTCAATCAGCTCTTCACCGTCGTCGTTTGCAAACACACCACATCGCAGTTTTGGCCCCTGCAAATCAGCCAAAATACCAATTGGGCGCCCCATATCGCGTTCAATATCGCGGATGGTCTGATGCTTCTCGCGAATTTCTTCGTGGCTGCCATGGCTCATGTTCAGGCGAAACACATCCGCCCCTGCCTCAAACAAACCACGGATAACTTCATAAGTTTTCGAAGCAGGCCCAAGCGTTGCCACAACCTTCACACTTCTCATTCGACGCATCATATTTCCTTTATCGCTAACGTCCGAGGTTATATCAGGCTTAAACGTCTTGTCTGCCTCAAAATCCAAGTTGTAACTCTGGTTCTTTGCCAAAAAGCCGCGTATTTCGGTGGCCTAAGACTGATTTGGATACCACGCGATGACCTACACACCCTTTGTAACAACAGGATTACACCGGTCTGCGAATGTGATTGTCATCTGTGATCACGCTGCAAACACGGTGCCGCCATCTGTTGCAGATGGCGATCTTGGCCTTCCTGCGGATGATATGAACCGCCACATCGCCTTTGATATTGGCGCGGCGGGCGTGTCTCATCATCTTGGCGAATTGCTCGATGCGCCGGTAATTTGCTCGAATTTCTCACGCCTTGTGATTGATCCAAATCGCGGTGAGGATGATCCGACCATGCTCATGCGTCTTTACGATGGAACCCTCATTCCCGCCAATCGCCACGCAGGCGTTGATGACCTGAACCATCGTCTTAACCTGTGTTATCGCCCGTATCACAGCGAGCTGGCACGTTTGACCCGCGCACGCGACAACCCGACCATCATTTCGGTGCACAGCTTCACGCCACAGTTGAATGCCCGTCCACCGCGCCCGTGGGAAATTGGCATCCTCTCCAATGATGATCGCCGCCTATCCGATCCTCTGTTGACTGAATTGACCACTCAATCGGATATCGTCACAGGCGACAATGTTCCCTACACGGGGTATTTGCAGGGTGACACGATGGAAAAACACGCCCTTCCCAAAAACCTGCTGCACACATTGATCGAGGTTCGAAACGACCTGATCGCAGACAGCCCAGGACAAAAAACATGGGCCGCCCACCTTGCCCCGTTGATCAAAGCCGCCATATCAAAAGCAAACGTTTAAAAGGAACGCCAAATGGATGCTCAAACCCAGCTCGAACTTGAGGCCACCACCTTTCGTCGCCTGCAAAAACACCTGATGGAAGATCGCAAGGATGTGCAAAACATCGACATGATGAACCAGCATGGGTTTTGCCGAAACTGCCTTGCACGCTGGTATCAAGAGGCCGCAAACGAACGCGGCATCGACATGGATAAAATGCAAGGTCGCGAAGCATTTTACGGCATGCCATTTTCCGAATGGAAATCTAAATATCAGGTTGAGGCGAACACCGATCAAAAGGCCGCGTTTGATCAGAGCCACACTTAAACACCTCTAACTCTGGCCGCTCGACCAAATCTACGGGTTGGTTCAAATTACGAACCAGCCCAGCACGTTCCAACATTTGCAAAACCCACCACCCTGGGTCCATCTGCCTCGCATGAACCAGCCGCGCAGAGCTTGGAAGCGCATGATGATTGTTGTGCCAACATTCGCCAAAGGTCAACAAACCAAAGCCGCGAATGTTAAATCCTTGCACGGCAGCACCGCGAACATGCCAATCGCGCTACCCTTCATTATGCGCGAAATATCCGATCAGCCAGTGACCAAAAACAGAAACCGTTACCCACCCACAAATGCCCCAAGCAACCCAACCAACACCGCCCAGCGCAAACAACATCAACGCCAACGGCAGCTGTTGTGCGATCCAAGACCAATCCACAAACCGATAGAACCGATCCTGCGCGATCCGCTGTGGCACATGATATTCGGGCGGATAATCCAGATGTAATTTACAGTGCAACTGCCACCAAAAATCCCGCACGATCCCGCTTTGATGGGACAGAAATGGATGACACGCCCCCTGTTGCTGCGCCCAATCGCGCATGTCGTGCATCACCATCATCCCGAACGGCCCACCGAGGCCGACAAGCGTGCCATGATACACAAAAACGCGATCCAACCAAAGCGGACAATCAAACGATTCATGGATTAACTTGCGGTGCATCCCCAACGAATGCCCAAGGCACAGCGTCACCGCGCTCGTCACGATAAATACCAAAACCGCCGACCATGAAAACCAGATTATGCCAGCCACGATCCACCGATCAACATACCGCTCCACCAAACAGATTTCTGCATCGACCAACGCACAACGCCTGAAACAGGGTCCGCTCCACCCGCAAAATCAATCCGCGCATGAAGGTTGGTATCGCTCATTGTCGTGGTTTCGCGATTGCGCGTGAACGCGTAATGGATCAACGCGCACAGGTAATAAATCGGCATGAACATCAGCACGCAGATAAATCCCTCGAACAAAATGAACGACGTCGCAAACATCACCACGGTTGCATCGCGCAGATGATTGAACAGCTGACGGCTGCGCGTGTCATCGGTTTCATAGGGGATAAATTGGTGGATCAGCACGGAGACGATAAACGGCACTGCCAGATACAATAGCGTGGACGTCGCGAACAGGCTGTCGAGTATCACGCAGATCACAATCGCGATCACTGCAATGATGAAAATAATGCGTATCGTCTGGGATCGGTTGTAGGGGAATAGCTTCATAATCCGACCATACCCACAGCATTGATCAGGGCAATCAAAAAAGCCGAGCCCACGCAGGCTCAGCTTTCAAAATTCACGGCAAGTTTAGATCGCGCGCTTACGGCTCTCATCAATGTATATCTCGCGCAGGCGCTTAGAAACTGCGCCCGGTTTGCCGTCGCCAATAACGGTGCCATCAACCTTTACCACAGGCATCACAAACGTGGACGCCGATGAAATAAACGCCTCATCCGCATCGCGCGCTTCGTCAGGCGTAAAGTTTCGCTCTTCGATTTCCATCTGCGCTTCTTTTGCATATTTCAGCAAAGACGCGCGGGTAATTCCGTGCAAAATATCCGTAGACAGCCCCCGCGTGATGATCTTGTTGCCCTTCACGATGTAGGCGTTGTTTGATGATCCTTCGGTTACAAAACCATCCTCCACCAGCCACACATCATCCGCACCAGCCGCTTTGGCCATCATCTTGCACATAGACGGATACAACAATTGAACCGTCTTGATATCACGACGACCCCACCGGATATCATCCGCGAAAATCACCGACATGCCGTTTTTGGACGCATCCGTATCCAACAGAGGCTTAGACTGCGTGAACAGGCACAACGTCGGCGTCGCATCTTTTGGGTAAACAAAATCGCGATCCGCCGCCCCGCGTGTGATCTGCAAATACACACCACCTTGATCCACGTTGTTCACGCGCACCAACTCGCGGTGAATTTCCAACAGGTCGTCAAAACCCTCTGGCTTATCCATGTCCAACTCGCCCAATGAGCGCGCCAAACGTTTCAAGTGGCCGTCAAATTCCAACAGCTTCCCGTCCAGCACTGACGTCACTTCGTAAACGCCATCAGCCATCAAAAACCCACGATCAAAAATCGAAACTTTTGCTTCGTTTTCAG
>JASJIO010000096.1:0-2911 GCA_037625035.1 Amylibacter sp. | reverse complement strand
TTGTTTGTGATGTGGTTTCTGGCCCACTATCAATATCCGCCATCAATGCAGACAGCCCACGACCCAATCCTTTGCGCTCTTTCTTTTTTGCCATTATCGTATCTTTCCAGTTAGTTAGATATGCTATCTTTATCTATTCTTATTGCGGCGTAAAAACTCTGCACCCAACGCTAAATATGCCTGTGCGCCCAGTCCAGCCGCATCGTATTGAAGTACTGTTTCACCGTAAGAAGGCGCTTCAGACAGGCGAACGCTACGCGGAATGATGGTTTCATAAACCAACTCACCTAAATTTCCTCGCACGTCCGCCTCTACGTGTTGCGCCAATTTGTTTCGACGATCGAACATCGTAAGTACGACACCATCGATGAACAGCGACGAACCCATCGTCTCGCGCACCTCTTTCACTGTCAGCATCAGCTGCGACAACCCTTCGAGGGCATAAAACTCTGATTGTAGCGGAACCAAAACAGAGTCGCTTGCCGCAAAAGCGTTTAGCGTTAACAAATTCAGGGATGGCGGACAATCAATGAAGATATATTTGTAACATTCAACATTTTGCAGTGCTGTTCGTAGGCGTGTGAGGCGGTTTGAATCCTTCATCATCTGCACATCAGCCGAGCTGAGATCTGTTGTAGCCGGTAACAACGAGAGGTTTTTCACATCGGTCGCCATAGCAGCGCTTGCTATGTCCGCACCATCCACCAATACGTCATAGGTCGTAACATCACGATCATCTGGAAGAACCCCCAAACCAGTGGAGGCATTTCCCTGAGGATCGAGGTCTATCAGTAGGGTTTTGTTGCCTTTTTGCGCGATGGCCGCGGCCATATTGATAGCAGTGGTTGTTTTACCTACACCGCCCTTTTGGTTAGCGATTGATACAATGCGTTCATGCTTAACTGACACGGCTAATCCCTGTTAATTGCAGCAGCTTTCCCAATGGGTGGGTTTGGCTGTTTGTTTCTTTGGCGTTAAAGCTCCACGATTCTCTCGCCTCTGCTACTTCAATAGCACAGCCCTGGCCCTTCAAGAACAAACAACAGCCATTCGGGGATAAAATATTTTCTCCGTATGCCAAAAGCTGCGAAACCGTGGCCAGCGCGCGTGCAGTAAGAACATCTGCGGTCAAGTTCTCGACTTGTTCAATCCGTTTTGTTTGAATTTCAACACTCAAGCCCACCGTGCGGGCAACATTTCTCATAAATGCACACTTGCGCGCATCACTTTCGATCAAAGTAAATGCAAGGTCGGGTTTTTTTTCCATTCCAATAATTGCCAACACCAAGCCAGCAAATCCCGCGCCAGAGCCAATATCAACAAGAGTCTTCGCGTCACTGGGGATGTGCAGCCAGACTTGTGCCGAATCCAGAAAATGCCTCTGCCACTTTTCTGACAGAGTTGTTTTTGAAACCAAGTTTATTGATGGATTCCATTTTTCCAGCAGATCGGCGTAGGTTTGCAAACGATCCATTGTTTCACGTGAAACATCGCACAACTCTTGTATGCGTTCTTTAGCCTGCTGCTCACTCATGCTTGCTTTTTCACTTCTGTTCGACGGATCGTTGTAAGGATCAGGGCCAATGCTGCAGGCGTCATTCCCTCTAGGCGGCCCGCTTGCGCCAACGTGGCGGGGCGCGCGGCAATTAGCTTTTGTTGTAGCTCGTTCGAGAGGCCGGGAATTCCTTCAAAGCTGAAGCCATCTGGAATCTCGAGCTTTTCATCTTTGCGCATCGCATTTACTGCGCTTTGCTGGCGATCAATGTAATTCACGTATATAGCATCTTTTTCCAATTGCTCACGTGTTTCCCTATCGATGCTGGCCAGTTCTGGCCAAATTTCAGCCAACTCGTTGGTGGATACGTCTTTGAATGACAGTAGATCCATGGCTGAACGGCGGACCCCGTCTTGCTTTATTGAAATCCCAGCCTTTTTGGCATCGGTGGGCGTAATGTTTAGCTTGTTAAGCGTCTCTGTCGCGGTGGTTAGGCGATCCATTTTATCACCAAACGCTTGTGCACGCTCGTCTGAAACAAGTCCGCACATTATACCAAGTGGCGTAAGGCGCTGATCCGCATTGTCAGCACGCAGGGAAAGGCGATATTCGGCGCGGCTGGTAAACATACGGTAAGGCTCACTGACGCCACGGGTGACCAAATCATCGATCATAACACCAATGTAAGCTGTGGCGCGGTCGAAAATGACGGGCTCTTTTGCCTTTGCGGCAAGGGCCGCGTTTAAACCAGCGACCAAGCCTTGAGCGGCTGCTTCTTCATATCCCGTTGTGCCGTTGATTTGACCCGCCAAATAGAGGCCGGAAATATCTTTTAGTTCTAACGTGTGGCGCAATGCTCGTGGATCGACGTAATCATATTCGATTGCATACCCCGGCTGTAGGATGATTGCGTTTTCCAAGCCCACCATGGAGTGGACGTAATCGTTCTGCACATCTTCGGGCAGGCTGGTGGAAATTCCGTTGGGATAAACCGTGTGATCGTTCAAGCCTTCAGGTTCCAGAAAAGCCTGATGGCTGTCTTTGTCGGCGAAACGCACAACCTTATCTTCGATTGATGGGCAGTAGCGCGGGCCAACGCCATCGATCATACCACCGTACATAGCAGAACGAGACAGGTTCTTTTCGATGATTTCATGGGTTTTGGCGTTTGTGTGTGTGATACCACATTCGACCTGACGCGGGATAACCGATTTTTTGGACATGAATGAGAACAGCGTTGGGTCTTCGTCGGCTGGCTGTGTTTCCAAGATATCCCAGTTAATCGTCCGGCCATCCAAGCGAGGCGGTGTGCCTGTTTTTAAGCGACCAAGCGGCAAGCCGAAGCTGTCCAAGCGCTCTGCCAGTGGAATCGCGGGTTTGTCACCCATTCGCCCACCAGGACGGCTGACATCGCCG
>JASJIO010000095.1:0-5190 GCA_037625035.1 Amylibacter sp. | reverse complement strand
CAAACAATGGGCGCTGCGGGTCAGTAATGCGGACAAAGCTGCTGTTCGCTGTACCGTGAACAAAGGTCTGCTTTCCAAAAATGCCTCTCCTTAATGTATAGCTGATGGACCCGTCTCTTACTTGGACTCTAACTCTTCAGCGCCCTGGCCAAACTTGCCTGTGTAATGGGTTTTTGAAGAAATATTGCATGCTGCGGCAGAGCGTGTTTTCTGGAGAACTTTCCCGACATAAGAATGCTCTGGGTCATCGGTGAGACTTTTCTCGCGATATCAATGAGCTCTAACCCATCAATGTCGCAGCCGAGATCCAGATCGCTTAACAGGAGGTCGAAGTTGGCTTGATTGAGCAAGGCACATGCGTCGGGCGCAGTCGCGCTTGTTTTGACGTCAAACCCTAGCCGTTGCAAAAGCAGTCTGACCGTTTCCCGTGTTTTTGGATCGTCTTCGACCAAAAGCGCGCTGCCACGTTCCGGTGTCAAATCTGATGTCTCTTCTGCCAGGGCAAGCGGCAGTAATATTTCAATCTCGGTCCCTCGACCGACCGTACTTTCGATGCTCATTTTGCCGCCCGTCTGATGAATAAATCCATATACGATCGACAGACCGAGGCCTGTTCCGCCCTGATTCTCACGCGTGGTAAAGAAGGGCTCGACGGCATGTGCCAGCACATCTTTGGACATGCCTTTCCCGGTATCTCTGATCACGATCTGTGCGTGCTGTAGATCGCTTTTCTCAAGGCAGACCGCAATTGTGCCCGCATCGTCAATGGCATTATTTGCGTTCAAAAGCAGGTTGAACAGCGCCGATTCAAACTGGCCTGGATCAACCGATACAAACAACGCGTCTTTCGGCAAGGATATCTCTAAAGTGACGTGAGGCTTCAGGCTGATTTCCATCAAATCCGCCATGCCCTCGATCAATGTGTTGAGATCAACCCGTTCAGGCGCGAGGCTCTGTTTGCGCGCAAAGGCAAGCAGACGGTCCGTCAGGGATGCGCCAAAATCGACCGCATTCGCAATGGCATCTATGCTTTTGTTGGGATTGTCAGTTTTGTGATGCTCAAGCAGGTGGGCATGCGTCCGGATGGTCGACAGAATGTTTGCGAAATCATGCGCCGTATCGCCAGCAACTTTGCCTAAGGTTTCGATCCGGTCGATTTGCTGTAACCTATCAGACATTTTGCGCCGCTCTGTGACATCTTCCACCAACCAAACGCGGCCGTCATCGGGCAGTTTGCTGGCGCGGACTTCAAGAATTTGCCCGTCATTGGTCGTCAGCTCGCAAAAGCCACGGTGATCGTGGGATAGGCCAAGTGACGTCGCACTGGCCTTAAACCGTTCATCCGTCAGCCAGTCAGCAATGATAACAGCGCGACGAGTTGCAAGCTGAAGGTTTAAGATATCCGTGAAGGCCGGGTTTTGAGCGGTGATTTTGCCCATAGCGTCTGTGATGGCGATCCCGCCGGAAATGTTAACAAAGACCTTTTCAAACAGGGCATTGCGCTGATCAAGTTGTCGGTTGGATCGATCAAGCCGCAGGGCATTTGCCCGAAAGCTGCGAAAGGATCGAAACAGATCGCCGATCTCATCTTGCCCGCCGAGCCTGCGGGGAAGAACACTCGCATTGTCACCTTTTGCCAACCGGACCATGGCACTTGAGACACGGCTGATGTTGAAGGTCACATAGCGCGACACATAAATGGCAGCCGCAATCGCCAGAGACAGGCCAATGATACTGATGGCAGCCACGGTGATCCGCGTCCCACGGATCGCGCGGGACGACGCCTGCCGCTCAGTTGCCAAAAATGCTTCTGCTTGATTGGCATATGTGCTCGCAACTTCGCTGATGCGGTTGGCGTCTTGGCGAATGCGGAAAAGGGCGTTTTGGGCGCTCAGATTGCTCGACAGTTCTTGGCGGCGCAATTCGAACAGGCCCGCGTTGCCCCATACGATGCCTTCCAAATCCATAAGGAATTGGTTTTGCGCCCCGCCGAGTGGGCGGCGGTCAAGCGCCTGACGTTGCTGCAAATAGTGCCGTTGTTCTTCACCTACACCAATTAGGTTACCTGCATAAGCGGCGTTCAAGGCATCCGCATTCATACTTTGTAACGACCACCAAATCAGACGGGTCGCATCGAGCATGTCATCCGTATTAATCGCAAAGGATGCTTGATTGCGCAATGTCCCAAGCTTAGCCGTTTGCGCACGGATGGCCGCCTGAATACGATCTAGGCGGCTTGACGCATCAACAAGATCTGTAACCGCATGCGACATGCTGTCCAAGATCACTGATACAGACCGTGCACCGTCTGTATCAGAGCCAAACCGCGTTTGAGGCCAGTCTTGACGGACCCTATCCAAGACTATGTCCAGCTTTGCCCCCTCTTGCTGGATCATGGAGTTTGAGCGCTGGTTCAACAAATACGGGGCCGAGGTCGCCAAATCCGAAGACCTTTTTGAGAGATCGAGCGCCTGCGCCACTTGGCTTAGGGTTTCTTGGTGCAAGTCCTGTAGGCGCGCATCAACGCGTTGCAAAGCAAACCACGTGACAGCACTTGCCGACAGAACCGCGATTGCAAGCAGTGTTAGCGCCGCCCAAAGCCTGCCTTGAACGGATTTCAGGCTCAGCCCTTTCATGGAGCAGAGCCGCCCGCAGGATCGATCACAAAGATATATCCTTTGCCTCGGCGCGTTTGTAAATGTGTCGGCTTTGATGGGTTCTCTTCGATTTTACGCCGCAATCGGAGGATCAAAACATCAATCGTGCGATCCATGTAGCGTGTCAGGTCACTGCCGATTTCTGCCAGAAGATCAACGCGCGGGATGATCTCGTTCGGGCGGCCTAGAAAGAAATCTAATAGCCGATACTCAGCGTTTGTGAGGGAGATTTCAGTGCCTGAAATATCCGAAAGAGTCCGGTTTTCGCGATCAATACTGAGGGTTCCGAAGGCTGCTGAATGCCCCGAAGTGATATCAGACTGAACAAGTTCTCCTTTGCCATAACGGCGCAGAACCGCACGAATACGTGCAATCAATTCACGCGGGTTGAATGGCTTGAGCATATAATCATCGGCCCCGACTTCGAGCCCGACAATTTTGTCAGTTTCATCGCCACGTCCCGTCAACATCACAATCGGCAGGTTGCCGGAACGCCGAATATCCATCGCCAGCGCTAAACCGCTTTCACCGCTCAGTTGCAGGTCAATTATGACCAAGTCCAATTGAACGGATTTTTGCACAACCGCAAAGTCGTGGCTGCTTGCCATGGGGACCGGTTCAAACTGGTTCTCGGACAAAAGGGCCACCAACGCGTCGCGCATGCCGGCCTCATCGTCAACAATACCAATTTTGGGGCGCGTCATTTAATTGCTTTCACTTTGTGTGCCGCAGGGTGGAACATTGGGCGTTAGTGTCGGTTGGTTTCGCACGAAATGCTACATCCCAGTGAGGTTTTGTAACTTTGTTAACCTGAAAGCCCTGATCCTGTAGTTTTGTTAATCGCTGCTGTGTGCATGTTCGGGGCGACATCCCCTAACGTGACGGTGCCGCCCAATTCGTGTTCGGGGTTGCAGTATAAACTTCTGGGAGGAAGACATGAAAAGAATTGGTATGGTCTCAATGGCCGCATTGCTTGTCGCTGGCGCTACTGCCGTCAGCGCGGACGAGCTAAGCGTTGTGTGCAGCGCAGAACAAGACTGGTGCGACCTGATGGCCGCAGCGTTTGAGGAAGAGAACCCTGACACAGACGTGTTGATGGTGCGCAAATCGACCGGCGAAACCCTCGCGCAGATCCGCGCTGAGGCGGGCAACTCCAAGATTGACGTTTGGTGGGGTGGTACGGGTGATCCACATCTGATCGCAGCCGAAGAAGGCCTGCTACAGGCCTCTGGTGTCGACACCAGCGAACTCTTGGGTTGGGCGCAAAACATGTCCGATATCTCGGGTGGGCTGACTGTTGGGATTTATGCAGGTGCCTTGGGTATTGCGTATAATTCCGAAATTCTGGCCGAAAACGACATCGCGCCGCCAGCCTGCTGGGCTGATCTAGAGGACCAGCGCTTTGAAGGCGAAATTCAAGTTGCCAACCCCAACAGTTCAGGCACAGCCTATACCGAACTGGCGACTTTCGTGCAGTTGTTCGGCGAAGACGAGGCCTTCGTGAAACTCGCAGCTATTGGCCTGAATGTGAATTCCTACACATCCTCTGGCTCTGCTCCGTCCAAGGCGGCGGCACGTGGGGAAACGGGTGTGTCCATCGGGTTCATGCATGACATGGTCAAGCTGGCCGCGACAGGTTTCCCGCTTGAAATCGTGGCTCCATGCGAAGGCACTGGGTACGAGGTCGGCGCTGTCAGCATCATTGAGGGCGCACGCAACCCTGAAGCAGCCCAAGCATGGGTCGCCTTTGCTTTGCGCGCAGATGTCCAATCACGCGCACCAGAGGTCCAGTCGTTTCAGGTTCCGTCTAATTCCAATGCAGAAGTCGCTCCGGAATCTCCGGACCTCGCGTCGATCAAGCTGATCGATTATGATTTCGCAACTTATGGGTCCAGCGACACGCGCGCGCGTCTGTTGGCACGTTGGGATGCAGATGTGGGCGATCCCGGTCAGTAAACCGGTTCTCTTACGATAATTCAGGTGTCGCGCGTCACGCGCGGCACCAACACATTTCTCAATTACTGGACGTGATATGAAACGCACCGTTTTGTTCTGGCTGGCCGTCGGGCTGGCGAGCTTTGCTTTGCTGCCTTGGCACATGACGCGCGGCGGCGTTTTGTCATTTGAATGGGCGATAGCTGATGATCCCGCCACGGGACTGTGGCTGGCGATGTCGGGCACATGGTGGTTAATCCCTGTAGTTGTCGCCTTTATCGGTGCTCTTTGCATTCAATTCATAGTCCCCGAACCCGTCAAACGCGCCAAGGCAACACGCGCAATTGCCGGTGCTGGTTTGGTCTGGACTGCCCTACAAGGTTTGGCTGTCGTGCGATCTGGCCCTCGCGTTTTTGAAGGGGTACTGACAGGTGATATGATTACTGCGGGCCAGCCAGGCATGGGGTTGGGCGCGGGTCTTTGCCTTTTCGCGCTCCTGTTCGTTTTCACCATATCCATGTCCCAAACCGGTAAAGGACGCGGGGATGCCTTCGTGGTCAGCGTCATTGGCCTGATCGTTGCGCTTGTCGGGGTCTTT
>JASJIO010000094.1:0-4128 GCA_037625035.1 Amylibacter sp. | reverse complement strand
GTCAGCAAAACAGCGGGCTTGCGGGCCTTTTTGCCACCACGGCCATTTTCCAAAACGGGACGCCAAAGTCCCAGATCTTTCATCGACAGGAAATGCCCATCGGCGTCCTCATCTTCGCCTTCAATACCGATCCGCGCAGATTTATCCGACACGTCCAACACCACCGCAGGCTTCCAACCATCAATGTCGCGCGATGTTTTCGCGCTTCCCAATGCTTCGCGCCAGCTCGTTTCATCCCCCAGCAACGCTGGATCAATTTTTACTTGGGTGCCTCGATAAATCGCCAAGTTGCGGTCATATTTTTCCAACCCAGCGCGCAAGGCTTTGGCCGCTTCGTCTTGCAACACGGGGTCCATCGTTGCGCGAATGCTCAAACCACCGCCAAAAAATTCTTCCTCAGAAAAATCACCCGACAACTGGCGGCGGATTTCATCGGTGAAATAGTCACGCGGCGGGCGTTCCGAACGGGTCGACGCATATTCGCCCCCTTGAACAGAACGCAATTCGCTGGCTTCTTCGAGCGCGAAAGTTTCCGCATCAATGTATTTATTCTCGTTCATCAAACGCAGTGTGTTATTGCGCCAAAACAAAGCATCCGCGCGTTGGCGAACAGGATGTCGATTTGATGGTGATTTTGGCAGGCTCGCCAAATATGCCGCCTCGCCCGGCGATAATTCTTCCAGGTTCTTACCAAAATATGTATCCGCCGCAGCGGTCACACCATAAGAATTTTGACCCAGAAAAATCTCGTTCAAATACAGCTCAAGAATTTGATCTTTGCTCAGCGTCGTTTCCAGACGGCTCGCCAAAATAATCTCTTTGATTTTGCGTTCAAAGGATCGCGATCCATCCAGCAAAAAGTTCTTCATCACCTGTTGCGTAATGGTGGACGCGCCACGCAATCGCCCGCCCTGCGCTGCGTCCAAACCCGCTTTGATGATCCCTTGGATGTCATAGCCCTTGTGCTCGTAGAAATGTTTATCCTCGGCACTTACAAACGCAAACTTCACAATATCGGGAATTTCATCGGCTGGGGTGAACATGCGCCGCTCTTTGGCAAACTCGTCCATCACTTGGCCTTTGATGGAATAGACCCGACTGATCGTGGCAGGTTCATAGCTAGCCAGCGCCTGATGGTCTGGCAAATCGCGGCCATACATCCAAAACACCGCGCCCAGGATCATCACGACAAACACCGCGCCAATCGTGGCCACACTAAAAAGCCAGCCAAATATGTTTAATATGAACCGCAGCACCAACGAATCCCTAACTCTACTCCCAGCCTTTGTACCGCTCCACAATTGCAGGGTCAAAGCAGGGATTTGATGGATTTGGCGCAAACGCGCGTATCCCACCTTATATGACTTAGAATTTAGGGCGTTTCTTGGAAATTTAAACCAGCACCCTGTTCACATTTTTCACGCGGCATGTTTTGCATCTAGACCAGTGCGCCCCAAAGTCACGTTGATGGTGAACGTGCTTCCCTCTCCCAACACGCTTTGGGTTTCAATGTGCCCGCCGATCAAATCCGCATAAGACTTCGCCAACGGCAGCCCCAAACCCGTACCCGAATGTGCGCGCAGCACCGGGCTGTCAATTTTTTTGAACCGTTCGAAAATCTCGCCCAGATGCTTTTTCTCGATGCCGATCCCAGAATCGCGCACTTTTAATGACACCGCAATTTTATCGACGCCGTCTTCAAGGCATTTAACAATCACGTCCACTTCGCCTTCTTGCGTAAACCGAATTGCATTGTCCAACACATGCAAAGCGGTCTGTCGTAACAATCGACCATCGCCCACTAAATATGGCATTTCATCCGCCAAACGAAGCCGCAAATCAACGCCAGCCGTGGATGCAGCGGACGCATATTCTACCACCAGATTTGTGACCAAAAGCGATAAATCAAAGGGTTCTTCCTCCACTGATAATTGCCCAAGATCAAGACGCGACAGATCACTGGCGCTCAACACCTCTGCCATCCCCAAAACACCGTTCAATGGCGTGCGCATTTCATGGCTCATACTCGCCAAGAAATCGGATTTCGCCTATTCAGCAGTTTGCGCCACACGGTTTAACTCACTCAATTCTGCTTCACGGGCTTTTAAATCCGAAATATCGGTCAGTGTTAACGTCATGCACCCGATTGAATTGGGTATGCGATCCGCACGGATAATTCGCCCGTCACCCGCGATACGTTCCACTTGCATCACTTTTCGTTTCTTGAAATTTTTAATTAACTCGTCAAAAAAATCTTGTGCCGCTTGCCCTTCTCCAAAATCACCGCGTTTCATTTGGTATTTAAAGAACTGCATCCATGGCTTGCCCTCATCCAACACGGATTTCAGCACCCTGTTCAAATCACGCGCCCGCGCATTGGAAAACTCTATGTTTCGCTCGCCCAAAACGATGATCCCTTGAACGCTAGTTGCGGCCAATTCCGCGATCAGTTCTGCGCGGTTTGGTGCCAGCCGCTTGCTTTCCAAATGCTGCGCGACCCCGACCCTATTTCTGCGTGCCAAGGCTGTCGTCATATTGGTATTATTGATCATTTGTATTCATTCCTTAATCGCGACAGGCCTTAATCGCAGCAGGCCAAAATCGCAGCAGCGCTTCATCGACAACGCTACAAAGCAAAGTTTAATGAACCGATAAGGATTGAACAAAACGAACCACCAACAACAGGATTTCAGCGGCGTTTCAGGATTATTTTAACTAAATCTAAAAGATAAAGTTACTATTGGCGCAGCAACCGCGCCTGCGCCGCATCTTCGATCGTCCAGTTATCCAGCGCATCGATCACGCCGCGCGTCACTTTATTGCGCCAGCATTCGGTCAGCAGATTAACAAAATCCGATTTATTCGACATGAACCCCAATTCGATCAACACAGATGGGATATTAGGTGCTTTTAGCACCGTAAATCCAGCGCCCAAATGGGCCGTTTGCGAATGCGGCCTACCGATTGCGCAATCCTGTTAACCATAAAATTCGCAAGCATTTCACTGCGCACATCCGTTTCCAAACGCGCCATACTCATCAGAACACTGGCGATCTGATCTTCTTGTTCGGACAAATCCACACCCGCTAGCAAATCACCGCGATCATGCCCTGCGGCCAATTCTGCCACCATATTATCGGACGCTTTATTGGACAACGTGTAAACCGTCGTGCCCGTCGCGCTGCCCTCTGATAAGGCATCCACGTGGATTGACAGGAACACATCCGCGCCCAAACTTCGCGCCTTGGAAATACGATCTGGCAGCGACAAAAACACATCGTCTTGACGCGTCAACTCGGCCTTATAACGGCCCGTGCGGATCAACGTCTCTTCCAGTTCCAGCGCGAATTGCATCACAAGGATTTTCTCCTCAAATCCCCCGCGCTCGGCCCCGCTATCGACACCGCCATGCCCGGGGTCAATCACCACCATCACAGGGCGATCTCCCAGTTGGCGTTCCTTGGGTTGCCCCGCCACAGTAGATTTCGGCAAAGCCCAGCCATCTTCTTCGCGAACCTGACTAAAATCAGAGAATTTTTCCGCATTAGCAGCGATCATCTAAATGTTCAGCATCGCCGTACCACACATTTCATCCACCCGCATTTCGGTCTGATCTTGCAACACAGGCGCGGCCAAATCCAACACCAAACGCGACCAACAGAGTCGGAAAATACCGAACCGTAAATCCGTAACGTCTTCGCTTTGATCCACGGCAGTCTTGTCAAACCCCGTCCAGTCAATTTCCTTGAAAACCAGCACAAGGCGGGGCGGATTATCCAGCGTAAACACGCGAAACGGCACAGGTTGCGACAGCTGAAGGTTCAGCACAACCGCGCCTTTCTTTCCGTCCGTAATGGTCGATTTTTAAACATCCACACGCGCCAAAGCCTGTAAATCTTGGGACATCACACCAGCGGGCACGCTGATCGCGCCACACATCATTACAGCCATCAGCTTAAACGCCTGTCGTACCATCTTACTACCCGCCTTTAGCATATCTCTAAAGAGATCTTGATTTCATTATGTTTACCATACCCTAACCAAAAACTGATTGTAATTCCCCAATACAGCCCATAAGACTCGTAGTAACGGACAAGCAACTCGCCGCCGTTTTAACAGTTTCGCCAG
>JASJIO010000093.1:0-22943 GCA_037625035.1 Amylibacter sp. | reverse complement strand
GGCCAAGTAACAGTTGCGCAACCATCCAAAGCGCATTTTGTGCGCCCACAGTCAGCAAAATTTGATCACGATTGGCGTGAATGCCCCGCCGTGTCAGGGTGTGGCGGGCGATAAAGTCGATAAGTTGGGGATCGTCTTCTTCGGCGTAATCGGATGTAAGGCTGTCGAATTCCTTCTTGCCAAGCGCCTGATGCGCGCACAAACGCCAGTTGGAATGGGAAAAAAGTTTTGGGTCCGCCTGGCCGTAAATGAACGGGTAGGCGTAGGATTGCCAGTTGAAGGTTTTTTCAACTTTGGCGGCACCTGCGTATTTACGCTGTAGAGCCTGATCCCAATCGACTTGATCTTGTTGTGGGGCGGTTGTCCCGTCAAACGCAGATGAGGGCGCGTCGTCGGCCACGAAAAAGCCAGAGCGGGAACGGGTGGCGAGGTAGCCGTCTGCGACCAATTCTTGATAGGACAGGGTGACAGTGATGCGGCTGATGACAAGATGTTTTGCAAGTTTGCGCGAAGACGGCAGACGTTCGCCCGGCAGAAAGCGTCGCGACAGGATTGCTGAGGCCACGATTTGACGGATCTGGCTTTGTAAGCTGCCCTCGAACGCGGTGTCGAGGAAAAAGAGGTCTTCGGATAGGGCCATAAGTCCGTATAACTGGACTTAATTGGCGCGTAAAGTGGACTTAGTTTTTACAGTTTCAGAAATTGGGATCGCTCGCCATCGTGACTGAAGAAGGGAACCGAGTGTTCGCCCTGTGGGTTGGAAAGGCGATTTTCCACTTCGGCCAAGACGACTTCGGTGATGAACGGAAGATCGAATTCGCGCGATTTTGCCAGCGGAACCCATTGCAGATGTGAGAGTTCGTCTTCAGCGCGTGAGAAATCATCTAGGTCGCCTTGGATCAAATCGGCACGACCCAAGAAGAAACGTGCATCAAAACGGCGAGGACGACCGGGCGGAGTTATGGCGCGGAAGATGAATTCGAGGCCAGATGGGTCTGGCAGGTTGCCCGCTTGAAAAAAGCTCTGCCAGTTTTCTGGCTGTGCGCTGGCGATTGTTGTTGCTTGGTCGGATGGGGTTCCGATGGCGTGGCCTGTTTCTTCCCACATTTCACGAATAGCGGCGGCCAAAAGGGGGGCGGCCAAATCGGGTGCAGATTGATTGGCCAAACGGGTCATGCAGGCGGGTGCGGCGGTGCCGTTCATCGCGACATTGGCGTCAGCCGCATCTAGGCCGCCACCTGGAAATACGAATTTATTCGGCATGAAAACAGCGGCTTTGCCCCTTTGCCCCATTAAGACATGCGGACCATCGCCCGTTTCGCGAACCAAAATAACGGTGGCTGCGTTTTTGATCGGAACATCTTTGAGTGGGGTATCGGACATAAGGAGCGCCTGCTGTTGCTTGAACCATATAAATCGGGGAGGGATCAGAAAGTCTAGCGGTTCTGGTTATTGTGCGGGGGATTGCGCAGCGTCACGGCCAAATCCGTGCATCCGTTTGGCCCATTGGAGCCCGACAAACAAACCTTTGATGCGGGGCAGCAGGTACAGCGCCAATGCCACAAAGGCGACAACGAAGCCAACTGTCATCACAAATGTATTTGGCCGCCATGTTTCAAAAACAAACATAATAAGCGGCGCCAACAGGTGACCACAGACAAGGATCGTCACGTAGGCGGGGCCGTCATCGGCGCGGTGATGATGTAGGTCTTCGGAACAAACTTCGCAGGTGTCACGCACCTTTAGATAGCCCTTTAGCAGCGGGCCAGTGCCGCAATTGGGGCATTTACGTCGCCAACCACGCAGCATGGCTGGCTTGGCTTCGCGTTCTAATACGTCGGCGTTTATGATATGATCTGATTGTTCCATGACTGCTATTTAGGGCTTTGAGATTAAAAAAGAACTGGGACAAGCTGTCTTGCGGCGCGATGTCGCAAATTAATTTTGAAATCTGCGACGGAAACAGGTGTGGATCGCCGTATCACTGGCACATAACAAAAACAGGAAAGAGTAGAGTTATGAAAACATCTGCAAAAATCGCCCTTTTGAGTGCAACCGCAACAGCCATCGCATTGGCCGTGAGCGTTCCCGTGATAGCCAAAGGAAAAGACGGTGCGCGTTTTGAAAGAATGGACACGAACGCAGACGGGTTTATTGATCAGGCAGAAATAGCTGCTGCGCGTGATACGCGGTTCCAAGAAATGGACACCAATGGCGACGGCGCCTTGGATTCAGCAGAAATGGAAGCACACCGCGCTGCGCGTTCAGAGAAACGCAAAGCGAAGGCAGCCGAAAAATCTGAAGAGCGCCATGCAAACATGATGGCAAAGTTGGATACCAACAAAGATGGATTGCTGCAAAAAGAAGAAATGAGTGGTCACGGCGCAGAACGCATGTTGAAGCGGTTGGATAAAAATGGGGACGGTCGTATTTCCATAGCGGAAGCAGAAGAAATGCGCGGCAAGCGCCGCAAAACTTCGGAATAAACACTGCCGTGCAACGCCAACAGGTATGGGCGTTGCTCGGACATCAAAACAAGGGTATTTTGGGATCACGATGATGCCTTTCTATAGCCCAAGTGAGATAAGTGACGACGCCTTAATGGTGTTGTTCGCCAATGGAGATGGGGATCTGCGACATCGCTGGCATATCGCCATACGCCACGGGTATTGGCGTTGGCGTATCGGATGTTGAGCGATCAGGCAGAAGCAGAGGATGTGGCGCAAGATGCGTTGATGCGGCTGTGGAAAATTGCACCTGATTGGCGCCAAGGCGAAGCGCAGGTTTCAACCTGGCTGTACCGCGTAACTAGCAATTCATGTACCGATCGATTGCGGAAACATTCGGGTAAACGCCGCCCTGCGGATATTGATAGTGTGCCAGAACCAGCAGATGAAGCGCCATCAGTTGAAGCGCGTTTGATTGGCAGGGACCGTGCAACTGCGCTGCAAAATGCGTTGCACACATTGCCAGTGCGCCAAAGGCAGGCGGTTTCATTGCGGTTTTTGCAAGAGTTGAGCAACCCAGAGGTGGCCGAGGTGATGGAAATTTCTGTGGATGCTGTTGAAAGCCTGTTATCGCGCGGGAAACGCGGATTGGTGACAGCTTTGGCTGATGATAGGTTGGAATTGGGATTGGAGTTCTAGATGGACGAGTTTGATAAAAAACAAGATCGAACGCTGGAGGTGCTGTTTGCAGCGGCCAAAGCGGATGATCCAGTTCCAAGTGGTGATCTGATGGTGCGGATCATGGCGGATGCTATTGGTGCGCAAAAACCAACAGTTGCACCAATTTCTACGCCAGAACGACGTGGCTTTGGGCAAACATTGAGTGATGTTTTTGGTGGCTGGGCGGGGGCCACGACGTTGGTTGCCTGTGTTGGTTTGGGCGTTGTTGTCGGGTTCGCTTCGCCTGATGTGGTTTTAAGTTATTTGCCCGGTGCAGAATTTGGGTTGGGTGATGATGTATTTGGTCTGTATTTTGAGAGCGAGTTGTAAAATGGAATGCTGTAATGTCTGATATTCCCCCGAAATCCACACCTTTGACAAAAGGGCGAAACTGGACGCGGATCGCGCTTTTGGTTTCGCTCGCGCTCAATCTGGTGATTGTTGGTGCGCTGGTCGGTGCATTTTGGAAGAATGAAAAACCGACCGGGCGGCATTTGGACCGCATGTCTATGGGATTGGGCGCTTATGTGCGTGCCTTGCCTGAGCCTGTTCAAAGCGATGTTATGGCTCTTGTTGGAACTGGTTCAGAAGATCGTCGAAATTTTCGCCGTGCAATGCGCGAACGTCAGCAGAAATTTGAGCGTGTTTTGCTGGAGAAACCATTTTCAGAGCAAGCAGTGCGCGCAGCGTTGATGCAGCGGCGCGACTTTGCGTTGGATAAAACTGTTAGATTGCAAGACGCCTATGTTAACGCTTTGGTTGCGATGTCTGACGCGGAGCGGCCCGCGCATTTTGATCAGGCACAGGAATTATTGGAGAAACGTCGCAAAGGTAAGCGCCGCAAAAAGCGCGATTAAACGGCTTTCTCGCAGAAATTGACGCAGTCGCGCCCGGCATCCTTGGCGCGGTACAAAGCCATTTCAGCACTTTCAATAAGGGCTTCGCTAGAGGTCCAAGTTGATTTTGTGCCACTGACGCCGATGCTTGCCGATACCGCGATCGCATCGCCGTTGTCTGTCAAAAAGGTTTTAGACGAGATTTCAAACCGCAATCGTTCTGCGATCTGTTTTACGCGCTCAAAAGAAGCATTTTCAAGAATGAAAAGGAACTCCTCGCCGCCAATCCGTGCAACAAGATCTGCTGATCTCAGGTTGTTTTTAAGGCGTTAGGCCGTTTGCCGGATAACCGCATCACCCGTTAGATGGCCGTAGGTGTCGTTGATCCGTTTGAAGTGATCAAGGTCTAAAACCATTGCTGTAACGATGCTTTTGTTTTCTGAATGATCACGGAAAAGGCGGTTCAGATGCTGCATGGCATATCGGCGATTATAGAGGCCTGTTAGCGGATCAAGAAATGCGGATTGCAGGTGCCGGGAAATAGTTTTCTCGGCTTGGTGGGCAACATTGTGATGCCACAAAATGCGGCGAATGCGGCTGGCAATTTCTTGAACGCTCGCGGTTTGAAACACAAAATCGCTGGCCCCAAATTCAAGGGCGCGTTGGGCAATTGCTTCGTCGCCTTTGGGCACGACGAACAAGATGTTCGGGGCCGCCGCGCCACCGTTGCGGCGAAGTGCAATCATTTGTGCTAAGGCGGCGTCTGGGCCATGGATTTCTGAATCAATGGCATAGATCTCAATAGAGTGCTTTGACTGCTTTTTGGATAGCGCGCTGGTCAATTTTAGGTTCGGAAAATCGGCTGTCAGCGGTTGCGTAAGCGGGCGGGTTACGTGATCACCAAAAGGTTCTGCGGCGAAGAAAAGATCGACCCTGATCCGTTTTGTAGGGGGGGGGAAGGCGATGGATTGTTCAGAAAACCCCGTATCAAATATTGTTTGGCGTTGTTCGGTGATGGCATCAAGGCGTACTTTGCTACGGATCAAAAGGTTTAAACGCGATGTCATTAGCCACTTTGACGCGCGATATTGCAAAACGTCATCCACCAAAAGATCGTGGGATTGATCCCAAACCGCGCCTTCATCAGAGTTATTAAGGAAAATAACGGGCGAATGAGCGGAGGTTTGATTGTCCTTCAGCCAGTGAACACATTCAAAGTTTGACGCGCGATCTGCTTGATAGGAGACAAGGATCAAATCCGGCGTTTTTAGGCGCATCTGCGATTGCAGTTCTGAAAAATCAGAGGCCAAGGTCACGTCGAAAAACTCAACAGACAACTGGGCCTTGAGCATTATTCTATTCGTAACGATTGGGTCGAAAACCAAAATACGGCCCGGCATTGAATTTTTCCTTCACTGATTGGTGTGAACGGCAGGATAAAAAGGTGCAGGAACTGTTCTGCCCTTACAAATGACCGCAAAGGTGTTAATGAAACCTTTAATAAATGAAGAAAATTTTAAATGGATTTATTTTAAATGACCCCAGAAGCCGCAGAAGTCGTTGCATTACAAGCGCTTGCTTGGATTGTTGGAAATGATGACTTGCGTGGTGTGTTTCTGGGCGCAAGTGGCGCAAGTGTGGATGATTTACGCACAAGCGCGGCAGATGTTGATTTTCAGGCGTCGGTTTTGGCGTTTTTGTTGATGGATGACCAATGGGTTATCGAATTTTGCGATGATCACCGCCTGGATTATCAAACACCGAACCAAGCGCAGCAATCTTTGCCGGGGCAAGGTGTGCCGCACTGGACCTAGTTTTCAGGATTTTTGGGTGTGTTCATCTGATGTGCCAGCCAATCTAGCAGGGTTTTTGCGAGGTTTGACGCAAAACGTTTGAATATTTGTGCGCCAAGTTTCGGACCCGTTTGACCTTAGTTTGCAACGATCAAAGTGGCGTTGGTGGCTGTGCCATATTTGCGAAGCGTCAAGGACATGATCAAATTGGTCGCGCGCGCTTCTGAAATGCGTTTGCGGGCTTGCGCCATACTGGCTGCGCTGGGCAATATGTGGTACGTGGGGGCATTTCTGGACATGGCAAAATCATCAAGCGTCAGTGTGAGCGACATCGCAAAAGGCGCGTCAATTTCGACGAGCGTTTCGGTGTATTCCTTAATCACGGTTTGTGCATCGCGCAGCATAAGGTGCTGATCCCCTGCGTGGGTTGGGGGCTTTGATGTAGAGTCGGGATAAAGCATCCCATCGCCCCATTTGAAATCGGTTGGCAGGGATACAAAAGCGTTGAAAACGGCGCCAGGGGTATGCTCGATTGTAAGTGTGTGTTCGCTGAACATCAGAGGTCGATTTTCAGAATTCCGCCCGCTTTGGCGGCGCGAGATTGGCACAGGATTAGGCTGGTTTCGCGTTGTTTGTTGGACAAAACAAAGTCGCGGTGTTCGACGTCGCCAGACACGATGCTGCATTTACAGACGCCACAAATACCGTCGGAGCATTTGACGTCGATTTGCACGCCTGCGTCTTGGAGCACGTCTGTTGGCGATTTGTCGGCGGGTATTTCGAATTCACGACCCGATTTCGCCAATTTTAGGGTGAAGGCGTGATTTTCATATTCTGGCAATTCTGGAACGGAAAAATATTCTATGTGACGGTTTTCCTCTGGGAAGCCGCCTGTTTCAGCCGTTTCGAGAACACCCGCCATGTAGGCGTCTGGGCCGCAGGTGTAGACGTGTGCGCCTTTGGTATATTTCAGGATTTCGGGTAGGTCTGCGCGGGAGCTTTGATCGGAATAATGAAGTGATACTTTGTCTGACCAGGGTTGGTTTTGCAGGATTGTGTCAAAGGCGGCTTGGCCGGCCTTTGATGCCGAATAATGTAGTGCGAAATCTGCGCCGATGGCATGCAAGCGGTGGGCCATTGCGACCATTGGCGTGACGCCGATACCGCCGCCCATGAGGTAGGTTTTGGTAGCGTCCTCGATTAGGGGGAAGTGGTTGAGTGGCTTGGAAATAAACACCATGCGGCCGCGTTCAAACGTACGTGACATGAGTTTGGAGCCGCCGCGCCCTTGGTCTTCGCGCAACACCGCGATTTGGTATTTGGATGGGTCGGCAGGGTTGTGTGACATCGAATATTGGCGGAAAAATTCTGGGGCCACGACCACGTCGATGTGTGCGCCAGCGGTGCTGGGCGGCATTGGGGCGCCATCGGGGTTGGAAAATTCATAGAGCGTGACAAGCTCGGAGAGGTTTTCGACGCGTGAAACTTGAACGCGCATGACGGGTTTGTCTGCGGTTTTATCAAATTCATAGGTGTGTTCAGGGGGCTGGCCTGCTGCGCGACGGCGTTTGTGCTCATCCGCTGGGATCATGTCTTGATACGCTTGGATCGCGGCTTCGCGGTCCATTGGGAAAGGCCACGGATAGGGTGGCGGTAGGATGTTTGCAGGGTAAACTGCGAGGGTTTGATCCTCAAATTTCAAGTCAAGTTCTGGGGTGAGGCCGCGCAAGTTAACCTCTTTTATTGGGGTAGTGTAGGGGCCTTCATTGGTCATTTCCAAATCCCACCACCACTTTTTGACGGGGTTGATAGTGCCGTTGCCGATGACATCATCGAGTTTGGCAAGCGCCTTGGCTGCGAAGGGGAGGTTGGAGGCGGCCCAGCGGAAGGGGGCTTCGGCGAATAAGCCTTCTAGGTTCCACGGACAGGTTTTCATGCAGCGACCACACATGGAGCCGCCAGCTGTGGTAATGCGGTAGGTTGTGCATTTTTGGCTGTCAGATTTCCAGATTTCGTAGCCATTGAACATCAGTTTCGGGCCAGCGGTGATTGCGCCTGACGGGCATTCGCGTGCGCATTTGTTGCAGGCTTCGCAAAAGGATTGTAAGCCGAAATCGATTGGTTTGTCGTGGGTCATGGGCATGTCTGTGGTGACGGTGCCTGATTTTAGGCGCGGGCCGAGGAAGGGGTTGAGGATAACCTCGCCGATGCGGGAAACCTCGCCCAAACCAGAGAGCAGCATGAGGGGGGGTTGCACAACTTCGGAGCCCATAACTGTGTGGACGTTTGCAGTGTAACCCATGTTGCGGATTTGTTGGGCGAGGACGCCGCCGAGCAGGGAGAAGCGTAAGTAGGCGCGCATGGATTGTGCGGTGGCGATCCAGTCGTCGCCAGATGCGCCTTCCATTGTTTCGTGGCCTTGGTCGATCACGATGGAAATAGCGTTGGAATGGTAGGGAATGAGTTCTTCGCCGATTGCGTCGTGGGAATAATAGCACCAGTCTGGGCAATCAGATAGGCCGACGCCGTCGCAGCCCAAGAAATACGCGGTTGCTTTTAGGTTGGCGGCATTCTGGGCGGGGTCAGTTACCGAGGTGTGGATTTGCTCGGCTTTGCCGCCGTCTTGGAGTAAAACGAACGCGCCAAGGGCGTGGCGAAAGGCGAAGGCGGTTGCGCTTTTGCGGACATAGTTGCCATTTTTTGCGGCTTCTTGGGGGCCTTTGCCTAGGTCGCCAAATAGGGTGCGCGCGAACATGTCGGCGCGTTTGGGGACGCGGGCCACGTTTGGGGCGTCGATGTAGGTGGTTGGGTCGTTCACGCGTTTGAGTTTTTCGTACGGGTGTGGGCCATCGGCGAAGTTGCGTTTGGCGTAGGGGTCGCGGTTACGGGCAGATTTGGCGTGTTTGCCAGTGCCAAATTTGTAGGAATAAAGCGGCGGTTGATCGGCGGCGAGGGGTTGATCGGGTGCGATATCCAGTGTGGTGGTGACGACAGCGAGGCCAAAACGCGTGCCAAGGATCGGATTGGTGGCGATACCGTCTTGGACGGTTGTAAGGCCAGCGGCGACAGATGCGCGTGTGAGGTCGATGTCTGAGGCGGAGGCGGAATGGGCGCGTGCGGCGTATCCAAGCGAACGGATGTAGGCGGCGAGGACGGATGCAGTTTCAGAGGCACGAAGCGCCGCGCGGTGGGATTGTGCGTTTTGGATCCAATCGGCGCCCGGTTCTGATGATTTTGGATCGCGCTGGTATTCATACAGGAACACGATGGCGTTGGTGTGATCGTCGCAAGTGGTGGCAGGGGCGGCCATTGCTTCGCGCAGGCCGGCCATGATCATGTCGATACCCGAGGCGAGGGTTTTGACCTGTTTGGTGCGTAGGGTTTGCGACAGGCGATCCACATCTGGGTTTGAAAACGGGGTTTCGAGCCAGAGGTCTGGTGTGATGCGTGTGGTGCCGATCATGGAGGCATCGCAGTAGTAGCCAAATGCCTTGATGTGATTGGCGCGTTCGGAGGGGTCGGACGGGATGGTGGCCATTTCGGATTTTACCGAGCCGTTGCGGATCACATCCATCATGGCCTGATAATCACCCATAGCGTTGACGACGGACAGGGGATTATCGGCCCGAAAGTGCATTTGGGTTTGCGAAGGAAGCGTTCCGGTGTCAGGTCGCATATCGGTGCGTCGTACCCGTTCAAGCGGGTAGGGGCCAAGGTGAGGGGCGCGGTTTTTGTAGGAAAAGAGTTTGGTCATGTTCAGACGCCTGTGGCTGTGGCTTGGAGAGAGGCCGTTAGTTTTTTGAGAAGGAAAGTGAGTTGAGTTTGTTCGTCGCGGCTGAGGGCTGCATCAATGGAGGAGCGGGTTTGCAGTGCTAGGGGCATCGAGTGGCTAAGCAGATCGCGTCCCTTTGGCGTTAGGGTCACGGTTGTTGTGCGTTTATCGGTGTTTCCTGTCGCGCGTTTCAGCAGGCCGTCACGTTCCATCTGTTTGAGCGTTCGCGACGCGGCGGCGCGAATAATGCCGATATAATCTGCGATGCCAGAAGGAGCGGTGATGTTCTGTTCACCTACAGCAACAAGGACGCACCACATTTGGCGCGTGAGGTTGAGCATAGACAAGGCAGATTCAAAGCTCGCATTATTGGTACGCGCGGCAATTGTCAGTTTGTAGCCGAGGCCAGAATGGAGGTCGTAAGAAATTTGCATGGTTAACAATGTTAATTAAATGCAAGTGGGAGTCAATCTGAAACATTTGTTGAATGGAAGGTTGCGCGAAGGGCGAGTATTTAGAGGGAAATTTGGAGGACTTGGATTTGGCGATCAAGGGTTTGATTTTTGATAAGGACGGCACGTTGTTTCAGTACGGCGATACTTGGGCTGTTTGGTGCGATCTGGTTTTAGCAGAGCTGTCGCGTGGTGAAGGTGCAAAGCTGCGTGAATTGGCACAGGCTGTGGGGTATGACCCTGAAACAAAGGAGTTTTTAGCTGGCAGCATGGTCGTTGGCGCGTCAGCTGGCGAAATAAATCAGGCGTGGGCGGATTTATTGCCTGATTGGAGTTTTGCGGATGTGGATGCTGTGGCGGTGAAGCATCTGGAAAGCCTGCCTTCTTTGCCTGTTTGCGATTTGAAGGCGTTGTTTTCTGGGATGAAAGCCAAGGGCATGAAATTGGGGATTGTGACCAACGATTACGAGGCTGGTGCGGTGCAGCAATTGGCTGACGAGGGGGTTTCTGAGCTGTTTGATTTCGTGGCAGGATTTGACAGTGGGCACGGTGCAAAACCCGATGCTGGGCCGCTGCTTGCGTTTGGCAAAGCGGTTGGATTGGCGATGGATGAAATCGCAATGGTTGGCGACAGCACCCATGATTTGGGCGCTGGGCGTGCCGCAAAGGTTGCGCAAACAATTGGGGTTTTGACGGGGCCAGCACTGGAAGCGGATATCGCGCATTTGGCGGATATGATCTTGGCCGATATTTCGGAAATTCCTGCAAAGTTGTGGGGATAGCGCAGCGGCGTGGTAGGTTATTTTTGTAGGGTGGAGTGGTGTTTGCGGTCTTCAGACGGTTTTAGACCGAACTCGGTTTGGTACAAACGTGATAGGTGTGACGGGCTGGGAAAGCCTGTCATCAATGCGATTTCCAAGATTGAGAGGTTGGTGTGCCAGAGAAGTTGGCGCACTTTTTCGAGCCTTAGTTTGCGATAATACCGCGCTGGGCTAGAATTTAGTTGGCGTGAAAACAAGCGTTCTAACGAACGAACTGTTTTGCCAGCGGTTTTGGCGATTTCTGGGATTGAAAGCGTAGTTTCCATGTTTTCAATCATGGTTGTGATCGAAGCTTGGATCGCCTTTGGCAGGGTTTCGTAATTGTTAAGAGAATAGGGGCGTTGGCCCACAGAAGAGCTGCGGATGCGATCGATCTGGTATTGATTGCCGACTGCATTGGCGATGCCGATGCCGTGGTGTTCGGCAATGATGTGCAGGGCGATATCCATCGAGGATAGGCCGCCTGAGCCTGTCCAACGGTCGCGATCCATCACATACAGGTTTGGCGAGATTTCAAGGTCGGGAAATTCCTCGGAAAAAGCGGGTTGGTTTTCCCAATGTAGCGTGAATTCATATCCATCAAGGAACCCTGCGCGGGCCAGCATCACGCTACCAATGCACAGGGCGCCAAAGACATCGGATCGGCGTGAAAAGCGTTGGAGGGTCGCGTTGAGTGCTGCGCGATTTGGGGGGTCGGCTTGCATGCCTGCGCAGGTGAAAAAGTAATCGAAATACTGGGAGTCTTTGCAAGAAAGAGTGGGGTGGATCGACAAACCATCTGAGGCCACGATAGGTTTATCGTCGATAGACACGAAATCACAAGTATAGACATCTACCCCAAGTTCGCGATTGGCGGAGCGGAACGGGCCAGTCATTGCCGTTATGCACAGCGACGAGAAGGCATCAATCAAAAGGAAGCCGATGCGAATCGGAGGCGGCGATTTGGGATCGTTTGCGGATGACTTATTTGGATGAGACATGGGATGGACCAGTTGATGTGTTGTGCCATTTAAGACGGAATTTCAGATCAATCGCAGCCGAAATCGTCACCCTTTGTCGTAAACGGTGCAATAAAAACGACAATCTGCTGCCAGAGTGGGCTGGCTGATCACTGAATACGGGAGACAGATCAATGGCAAAAAGGACCAGAAGCGGCGGGCGTGCGGGCAATTCACGGCGCACATCGACGGCTGCAATTGATCAGATGCCTTGGCGCAATATCAAGAACCTCGATCGCCCCACAGAGCCGTTGGATGAAGAAGGTGTCCTGACCATTCACCGTGGTGCGATACATATCCTGTCGAAAATCGGCATCAAGATGCTAAATCCAGAAGCGCTGGATATTCTGAAAGCTGCTGGGTGCAAGGTTGTTGAGCAGACAGTGTTCTTTGAGGAAGATATGGTCATGGAAATGGCTGGGAAAGCGCCGAGCGAGTTTACCATTACGCCGCGCAATCCTGACAGAAGCGTGATTATTGGCGGGAACAACATCGTTTTCGGTAATGTTTCATCGCCGCCAAATTATTGGGACATCGAAACGGGTAAAAAGACGGGTGATTTCGAAAGCTTTAGTAATCTGATGAAGCTGACGTCGTATTTTAACTGTATCCACATGGCGGGTGGATATCCTGTTGAACCAACGGATATTCATGCCTCGGTCCGTCATTTGGACTGTGTGCAGGAAAAACTTCTGATCACAGATAAAGTGGTGCATGCCTATTCTTTGGGGCGCGAACGTGTTGAAGATGGCATGGAAATGGTGCGTATTGCGGGTGGATTGAGCGACGACGAGTTCGATGCAAGCCCGCGCATGTTTACCAATATTAATTCGGTATCCCCGTTAGTACATGATTTTCCAATGCTGGATGGCGCGATGCGGATGGCGCGGCGTGGGCAGCCCGTGATTGTGACACCGTTCACGCTGGCGGGGGCGATGGCACCTGTGACTATGTCTGGCGCTGTGGCGCTGAGCATAGCCGAAGGGTTGGCGGCGATTGTGTTGCTGCAAATCGTGAAACCTGGCTGTCCTGTTGCGATTGGGACGTTCACGTCAAATGTTGATATGAAATCAGGCGCACCTGCGTTTGGAACGCCAGAATATATGCGTGCGACACAGATGACGGGGCAGATGGGGCGGTTTTACGGGCTGCCGATCCGATCCAGTGGGGTGTGTACCGCGAATGTGCCTGACGGGCAGGCGATGTGGGAAACATCCAATAGTCTGTGGGCGGCTGTGCAATCTGGCACGAATATCGTGTACCACGCGGCTGGATGGTTAGAAGGTGGTCTGATCGCGAGCCCAGAGAAGTTCATCATGGACTGTGAAGTATTGCAGATGATTCAGCGGTATATGGAGCCTGTAATTACGAAAACCCGGCCAGAGGATATTGCGCTCGATACAATCGCCGAAGTGGGGCCGCAGGGTCATTATTTCGGGGTTCAACACACGCAAGATCGCTATGAAACTGCGTTTTACAGCCCGATTGCAAGTGATTGGCGTAACTATGAGGCATGGGAATTGGACGGCGCGAAGTGGACTGCGGAGCGTGCCCATAAGACGTATAAAGACATCTTGAACGAATTTACGCCGCCCCCAATTGATTACGGGATCAAGGAAGAGTTGGCTGAATTTGTAAAACGTCGAACGGCGGAGGGTGGTGCGCCAACGGATTTCTAGGTTTTTCCAGTTAATTTTTAGGGAAAAAAGAGTGTGAAATTGAGGCGTGTTTACGATTGTTAATGATTGATGATGTAGCACTGAGACTGCTCGAAGGAGGAGTTTTGAATGCACGGTGCCATCAATCGGGGGCTGCAGGCCTATGTTTGCGAGATATTTAGCAATGAAATCTGGGAAGATACCTGCGGGCGTGCAGAGCTCGGCAGCTATAATTTCGAGACAATGTTGTTTTATGATGATGAGATCACGGACCGTGTTCTTGATGCGTTGACCAAAGTGTTAAATCGGGAACGGTCTGATATTATTGAAGTTTTAGGATCGTTTGTGGTTTCGGAGTCTACCCTCCAGTCGGTGCGTAAGTTGTTGCGTTTTGGGGGTGAGAATTACGTTGAATTTCTGCAATCACTAGAAGATGTGCATGATCGTGCAAAGATTGCGATGCCTGACTTTGATGTGCCGCAATTTGAGTTGGAAACACACGCAGACAATTAATTCATCCTCAATTACAGGTTTGAAAAGCTGGGGTTTGGTGCCGTTTTCCTTGGGCGGTTGCGCGGTGTTGCAGATGATTACGGCGCGTTGATCCTGATTGATCACATTCCCTAATGGGACGGAAATGTTGATGTCGATCAGTTTGAGATTTCATTGTTGCACATGGGCTGGCCAGAAGTTGCACATGACACATTGGCGGTGTCGTAATGAGTGTTGTCGCATTTTCAAAAACCACTGACGATGGTGTCAATGACATCACGCTAAACACGGGTGTGTTAGATACGTTGCTGCCGCTGCATATGCATGTATCTGCGGACGGTCTTATTGTTGGCGCGGGGCGAACGCTGCGCAAATTGCTGACCCAAAATCCGATGATGAATTGTTCTGTGTTTGAAGTTCTGAATGTAAAACGCCCCGCTGGAATTAACAATGTAGCGGCGATTTTGGCCCATCAGGGGGAATCGCTGTCTGTTCAGTTGAACGAGATGTCAGGCCAAAACATGAAAGCGGTGGCTGCCATGATGCCTGATGGTGGCTTTATCCTGAACCTGTCGTTGGGGGCCGGTGTGATGGATGTGGTGAGCGCGCGAAACTTGAAGAATAAAGATTTTTCGCCTGCGGATCCAATAGTTGAGGTGATCTATATGAGTTTGACACGCAAGTGGGGATTCGTGTTGAAAAAAGGCTGTCATCTGAAGATGAAGGGGTCCCAGAACAGCAAAAGGGTAGCAAATTAATGCTAGTCTTTTAGAATGGTACCAGCGCCCCGGCTCGAACGGGGGGCCTCCTGATCCACAATCAGGCGCTCTAACCAACTGAGCTACGCCGGCACTGGCGCTGGATTTAGCGACACTTCGCAGGAATTGCAAGACTGAACTGCCTTGAAAATGGTAGGAATTTCCGATAGCTGGACGACAATCTTCTGGAGAATGACATGAGTATCAATACTGAACGCGATATTGAGGCAAATTTGCAAATTGGGCCAACGACTGACGGTATGGTTCGCTTATTCATTGTGGGCGATGGCGTAGAGATTCCGATGGATTTTTCACCTGAAGAAGCCAATGAGATCGCGGATGAAATTAAGGCCGCCGCAGGAACTGCAGCGAGTGTTAAAAAGTAAGCTCGCCTGTGATTGACAGGGTGTATTTCTGTGCCCAAAGTTTGATCCATGAAAAACACACCTGAAACACCTGAACCAGCTGACGCCGCCGCGCGCCGCACTCTTGAACCGATTGTTTGCTATCCGATTGATACGTTGCCAGCGCCCGACATGGATCGGTATCGCGCCGCGCGCATGAATTTGACGTTGGTTGAAGAATTAGTCGTGCAACCGCGTGATGCAAAGTGTTGGTCGCTTCCGGCAGGGCATTTCTGTCGAATCGTAAGCATTGAGGGATCGCAGGTTGGTGATCTGAACTTTTGGAACGCGCATGATTTGAATGAGCGGTTCTATTCAGGCAAAACACGTGCGCTGCACGGGACGCATGTTTCTACTGGGGATCAGTTGTGGTCTACTATTCCCCATATTCGCCCGATGGCGACGGTGACCCATGACACGCTGGATTGGTATGGTTGGGATGAATACGGCGGATCTGTGCATGATGTTATTGGCACGCGGTGTGACCCTTACACGAACGATATTCTGAACGGTGTGGATTACCACTATTGCTGTCATTCGAATTTAAGCCGTGCATTGGCGGATTACACGAATACTGATGTGCGCGCCGCCGAGATGCTGGTCCATGATGTGTGCAATGTGTTTATGGCGACGGGATTTATGCCTGACACCAAACAATATTTCATGAAAGCCAGCCCTGTACGGCCTGGTGATTTCATCGAGTTTTTTGCAGAAATGGATTTGGTTGGCGGTTTGTCTGCTTGTCCTGGTGGGGATTGCTCAACAGGACATTCAAGCGATGCGGCAGCCTGTTATCCGTTGAAGGTTGAGGTATACAAGCCTGCGGCTGGTGCGCTGGATGGGTGGGCGGCATCCAAGCCGAATGGGTATTCGCGTGGGCATGGGCTATAACTAGCTGTATTTTTCTGGTGCGACCCATTGCGGGGTGGAATAACGATCACCAAATGCCCAACCGATTGGCAGGATGTCTTCGATATCTAACATGTCTTGGGCCGAGAGCTGAATTTGGTCTGCTGTCGCCCATTCCGCTAGGTTTTTGGCTGTTCGTGTTGCTGGGATTGGGATGAGGTGATCGCCTTGTGCCAACACCCAAGCAAGGGCAGTTGCGCTGGTTGTCCAGCCGCGCGATTTGGCAAATTCTTGGAATTTAGAGATTTGGCGGATGTTGTCGGAGTAGTTCGGCTCCATGAAACGTGGGTTCTGGTGGCGGAATTCGCCTTTTTGGATGCTTTCAAGTTTGACTGGCGTGTCGGTAAGCATACCGCGTGCGATGGGCGAAAACGGAACGAAGGCAACGCCGAGGCGTTTGCAATCTTGGATCAAGCCCAATTCGGGAGAGCGGGTCCAGAGCGAATATTCTGATTGCACGGCGGTGCAGGGGTGGATTGCGTGGGCGCGGCGTAGTGTGGTTGGGGAAACTTCGGACAGGCCATAGCCACCGATTTTTCCTTCTTTTATGAAAATTTGTAATGTGTCGATCAGCTCTTCTATCGGGCGCGATTGTTCACGACGATGAATGTAATATAGGTCGATGTGATCTTTGCCGAGGCGTTTTAGCGAGCCTTCAAGGGCCGTGCGCAGGTAATCTGGGCTGTTGTCGATAACGGGATCGTTGTTTGGGCGAATGCCTGCTTTGGTCGCGATTTTGAAGTCGCGAGAATGGGAATTGAAATAGCTGCCGAGGATGGTTTCAGACAGGCCCATGCCATAGATTTCGGCAGTGTCGAGAAAGGTAATGCCTGCATCCCAAACGGCATCTAAGCAGGCATGGCTGGTGCGTTCGTCAGTTGGGCCGAAAAAGCCAGCGAATGACATACAGCCAAAGCCGATTGCGCCCACAGTGGGGCCGTTTGAGCCGAGTTTGCGGGTTTTCATGGGATGTCCTCTCGCGCGATGATGAATGTAAAAGGACGAGGTTTTAGGATGAGCGCAAGGTTATTGTGCTGCAACCGCCTGGGGATCAAGCAAGGCAACGATGTCCATCATGATGGTGTTCAGCTCAAAATCCTTGGGCGTGTAAACTTTGGCAACGCCGATCGCGCGCAGGTGTTCGGCGTCCTCATCTGGGATAATGCCGCCGATAATAAGGGGGATATCCCCGAGGCCTTCGGCTTTCATGCGTTTTAGCACGTCTTCAACCAATGGAACGTGGGATCCTGACAGGATCGAGAGGCCGATAACGTGGGCTTTTTCCTCAATCGCGGAATTTACGATCTGTTCTGGGGTAAGGCGGATACCTTCGTAGGAAATATCCATGCCGCAATCGCGCGCGCGGACTGCGATTTGCTCGGCGCCATTAGAGTGGCCATCTAGGCCTGGTTTACCGACAACAAATTTGAGGCGGCGACCGAGTTTGTCTGATACCAGATCGACGGCTTCGCGGATATGATCGAGGCCTTCTGTTTGATTAGACATTGATTTTGCAACGCCCGTCGGGGCGCGATATTCGCCAAAGACACCGCGAATGGCAGCGCCCCATTCGCCGGTGGTTGCACCTGCTTTGGCGGCGGCAATCGTTGAGGGCATGATGTTTGTGCCGTCTTGGGCCGCTTTGCGCAGATTAGCGAGCGCGGTTTTGACGGCTTGGTCGTCGCGTTGATCGCGCCATTCGGATAAGCGTGTAATTTGGTCTGCTTCGGCGGCTTGATCCACAACCATGATGGCATTGTCGCCAGTTGTAAGCGGGCTTTCTTCGGTGGTGGTGTATTTGTTGACGCCGATGACCGTTGTGTCGCCTGTTTCGATGCAACCAATACGGGCAGAGTTTGAATCGACCAAGCGGCCTTTCATGTATTCAATTGTGGCCACTGCGCCGCCCATGCCGTCGATTTGCGCAAGCTCATCACGCGCACCCTGTTTGAGTTCTTCGACTTTGCGATCCACGGCTGGGTTGCCGTCGAACAGGTCTTCGTATTCCAGCAGGTCGGTTTCAAACGCGAGGATCTGTTGCATCCGCATGGACCATTGTTGGTCCCAAGGGCGGGGTAGGCCGAGGGCTTCGTTCCATGCGGGTAGCTGCACGGCGCGGGCGCGGGCATTTTTCGATAGGGTTACGGCCAGCATTTCAATCAAGATGCGGTAGACGTTGTTTTCTGGTTGTTGTTCGGTAAGGCCTAGGGAGTTGACCTGCACACCATAGCGGAAGCGGCGCATTTTGGGATCAGTTACGCCGTAACGGTGCTCACAGATTTCATCCCACAGATCGACGAAAGCACGCATTTTGCACATTTCAGTGACGAAACGGATGCCTGCGTTTACAAAGAAGGAAATGCGGCCAACGACGGTTGCGAAATCCTCGGCAGGGACTTTGCCGCGTACATCGTCGAGCACGGCTGTGGCGGTTGCGAGCGCGAATGCGAGTTCTTGTTCGGGTGTCGCGCCTGCCTCTTGTAAATGGTACGAACAGATGTTCATCGGGTTCCATTTTGGCAGGTTGGTGTAGCAGTAGGCGGCCACGTCAGTGATCATGCGCAGAGATGGTTTTGGGGGGCAAATATACGTCCCGCGCGAAAGGTATTCTTTGATAATATCGTTTTGCACAGTGCCTTGCAGTTTGCTGATATCCGCGCCTTGTTCTTCGGCCACCGCGATATAAAGCGCGAGGAGCCACGGGGCGGTCGCGTTGATGGTCATGGAGGTATTCATCTGTTCTAGCGGGATATTGTCGAACAATGCGCGCATATCACCTAGGTGTGCAACGGGAACGCCGACTTTGCCCACTTCGCCGCGTGCCAATTCGTGATCAGAGTCATATCCCGTTTGGGTCGGTAAATCAAAGGCTACGGACAGGCCAGTTTGCCCCTTGGAAAGGTTGCCACGATAGAGTTCGTTGCTGTCTTTGGCGGTGGAATGACCCGCGTAGGTGCGGATAAGCCAAGGGCGTGCTGGTGGTTTTGTCATCGTCGCGACTCCGTATTCGTGCTGCGGTGCAGCATAAGTTCTTTTATTACCTGAATGCAACCGTCTGAATAACAATCGTGCGCAATCAATGCAGGTTATTGTGTCTGGCTCTTGGCGTAAAAGTCGCGTACCACCGTCTGAATGTTTGAAACAGTCGAAATACCGATTTGGGTGGTCTGGGTAGCAGGACTGTTGGCTTTTGCGGGTCTGCTAGACCGTATTTTGATGCCCTCTGTTCGCTGGTATTTGCGACGACGTTTCAATCGCGCCATAGATCAGCTGAACGAAAAGCTGCAACTGCAAATCCAACCATTCAAATTGACCAAACGGCAGGTAATGATCGACCGTTTGGCGCATGATCCGCAGGTTTTGGAAGCGGTTATTGAACATTCGAAAGAAGAAAGCGTCCCCCATCACGTTGCTGCGGCGATGGCTATGCGATATGCGCGCGAAATCGTGCCATCGTTTTCGGCATTTGCCTATTTTGGCGCAGGGATCACGTTTGCACGTTGGCTAAGTCGTGCGCTGTATCGTGTACGATTGGGTTACGTAAACGAAAGGGCTCTGCAAGATATGGATCCTAACGCGACGGTTGTGTTTATAATGAACCACCGCTCCAACATGGATTATGTGATTGTTACGTTTTTGGCCGCGTCCCGTTCTGCGTTGTCTTATGCAGTTGGCGAATGGGCGCGGGTTTGGCCGTTTAAGCAGTTTATCAGATCAACGGGCGCGTATTTCATCCGTCGAAAATCCCGCAACAGCCTGTATCGCAAGGTTCTGTCGCGGTATGTGCAAATGGCAACGGCGGCAGGTGTGACACAGGCGGTTTTCCCTGAGGGTGGGCTATCGCGTGACGGCGAATTGAAGCCCGCGAAATTGGGGCTGTTGAATTATATCGTTTCTGATTTTGATGTGACGCAGGAACGTGACGTCGTGTTTGTGCCGGTCGGTGTGAATTATGATCGGGTACTTGAGGACCGCGTTTTATTGGCTGCGAACCGTGGTGAAAAAACGGGCGTATTTTTTAAGATTTGGATTTTCACGCATTTTGTCTCTCGGCATGTTTGGCTACGGATCATTCGAAAATTTTACAAATTTGGATACGCGAGTGTAAGTTTTGGTGTGCCGATGTCGTTGAAGGCGTTTGTTTCTGATAAATCGGACATGACCCACGAACGTATGACGGGTGAGTTGGGTAAAGAATTGATGCGCCAAGTCGGGCAGGTTATTCCGATCTTGCCTGTGTCGTTGATTTCGACAGTTTTGCTGGACGGGGATCAGCAACCGTTGACGCAAGAACAAGTGCAAGTGTTGGCGAGTGAAGAGTTGGAGTGTATGTTGGCGAATGGAGCCTATATGCATATTCCGCGCAAGAACCTCGATTATGCTGTCGAAGTTGGGCTGCGCATGTTGATTTTGCGCCGTGCATTGGTTTTGAAAGATGGGCTGTACCACTTTAAGCCAGAACATGAAGAGCTGATCCGGTATTACGCCAACGCGATTGTACATTTGCGCTGAGCGAATAGGTACTTTGCGTTTGCGCCTAGTGACAGGGGCAGCCCCCACAGTTATAAGCGCCGCGAACAGACGAAAACAGCATAGAAAAGACGTAAAATGATCCAAGTATTTGGCCACACATCCCCCGACACAGACGCAACGGGGTCCGCCATTGTGTGGTCTTGGTATTTAAACGAAGTAAAGGGGCAAGCGGCCTCGCCAAAATTGCTGGGTACGCCAAACACCGAAGCAGCGTTTGTTTTGACGCGTTGGGGCTTTGATCAGCCAGAGATCATTGCAGATGTTGCTGAGGGCGACGACGTTGTGATTGTCGACACAAACAACCCTGCTGAATTGCCTGCATCTATCAACAATTCGAACATTCTTGAAATTATCGACCATCACATGCTGGTGGGTGGGATCAAAACCAAAAGCCCAATCAATATTACAATTCGCCCTTTGGCATGTACTGCGACAATCATGGCCGATTTGATGGGCGTTGATCTGGCCAAAGCGCCAGCCGCGATCAAGGGCGTGATGCTTTCTTGCATCTTGTCAGACACGTTGGAGTTTCGTTCCCCGACGACGACCGCAATCGATAAAGCTTGCGCTGAAAAGTTGGCCGCTGAACTGGGCTTTAATATCCCGGAATACGCCGCTGAAATGTTTGCAGCGAAATCTGATGTTTCGGCGTTTTCGGATGCAGAATTGCTGCGGATGGATTCGAAAAAATTCGAGATTGGCGGCAAGAATTTCCGCGTGTCTGTTTTGGAAACCACGTCTCCTGCCACGGTTCTGGATCGCAAAATCAGCTTGATGGAAGCAATGATAGCGGTCGAAGCCGAAGATGGCGTTGATCAGGTTCTGTTGTTCGTTGTGGATATTTTGAATGAAGAAAGCACGCTGTTGGTTGCCAATGAGTTGGTGCAGACAGTGGCCGAGAAATCATTTGGTGTAAAAGTTAGTGGCGATACGGTCGTACTGCCGGGCGTGGTCAGCCGTAAGAAGCAAATTATTCCGCAGCTGAGCGTCTAAGATAGATCACAATAATTGTTGAAAACGCGCCATTTAGGGTGCGTTTTTGGTTTTGTTGGCCGCAAAACCCGCCACGTAATTAAATTTCGCCAGTAAAGGTAAATTTAATACATTATTGCTCTTGCGATTTTTGCTGCGGCGCGGCATTTATCATTTGAAGCGGCCACGTGAGTGATTCACGAGGCTTTGGTTGAATCGCAGGAGACAAATGATGGCCCCACTCGATGCTGGATACGACGCACCCGAAAAAGATCTCTATGAGGTTGGTGAAATCCCACCAATGGGCCATGTGCCGAAACAGATGTATGCGTGGACCATTCGGCGTGAACGTCACGGTGAACCTGACAAAGCGTTCGAAGTGGAAGTCGTTGATGTTGTGAAGCCAGACAGCAATGAAGTGCTGGTTTTCGTGATGGCTGCTGGTGTGAATTACAACGGTGTGTGGGCAGGTTTGGGCATTCCGATCAGCCCCTTTGATGTGCATAAAGCGCCCTATCATATCGCGGGCTCGGATGCGGCGGGCATTGTTTGGTCAGTCGGAAATAAGGTCAAAAACTGGAAAGTTGGCGACGAGGTGGTGATCCACTGCAATCAAGATGACGGCGATGACGAGCATTGTAACGGCGGCGATCCAATGCATTCTCCTAGCCAACGTATCTGGGGTTATGAAACGCCCGATGGGTCATTCGCGCAGTTTACTACCGTCCAAGCGCAGCAATTGATGCGCCGCCCACAACACCTCACTTGGGAAGAAAGCGCGTGTTACACGCTTACATTAGCAACTGCATATCGCATGTTGTTTGGTCACCATCCTCATGAGTTGAAGCCGGGGCAAACTGTTCTGGTGTGGGGCGCATCTGGTGGTCTGGGTTCCTATGCAATCCAGTTGGCTAAGCAAGCTGGTGCGCACGCAATTGGTGTGATTTCGGATGAGAGCAAACGTGATTTTGTGATGGGTTTGGGCGCAAAAGGCGTTTTGAACCGCAAAGATTTCAACTGTTGGGGGCAAATGCCCAGGGTGAACACCGATGAATACAAAGATTGGTTCGGTGAAGTGCGCAAATTTGGTAAGGCGATTTGGGACATCACCGGCAAAGGCAATAACGTCGACATGGTGTTCGAACACCCAGGCGAGGCAACGATTCCTGTTTCGACGTTTGTCTGTAAAAAGGGCGGCATGGTTGTAATTTGCGCCGGCACGTCTGGTTTTAACCTTACAATGGACGCGCGGTATTTGTGGATGCACCAGAAACGGATTCAAGGATCGCATTTTGCACATCTTCAACAAGCATCTGCAGCGAACCAATTGATGTTGGAAGAGCGGTTGAACCCCTGCATGTCCGAGGTATTTGCGTGG
>JASJIO010000092.1:0-12025 GCA_037625035.1 Amylibacter sp. | reverse complement strand
CGATTCCACGTCTGGCCTGCCTGTTGCGGGTTCTGGGCACATGATCTGGATCGGTGATCGCACCCGTCAGCCTGACGGTGCGCATGTTGAATTTGCACGCGGTGTTCAAAACCCGATCGGTCTAAAGTGTGGCCCGACCACCACCGCCGAGGACTTGAAGGTTCTGATGTCAAAACTGAACCCAGAAAACGAAGCGGGTCGATTGACGTTGATCGCGCGTTTCGGTGCGGGTTCTGTTGGCGATCATCTACCACGGCTAATTAAAGCAGTGAAAGAAGAAGGCGCGAACGTTGTTTGGTCTTGTGATCCGATGCACGGCAACACGATCAAATCCACAACGGGTTATAAAACACGTCCCTTCGACAACATCCTGCGCGAAGTGCGTGAATTCTTTGGAATTCATAACGCCGAGGGCACAGTGCCAGGTGGTGTGCATTTTGAGATGACCGGCAAGGACGTAACAGAATGCACAGGTGGTGTGCGCGCGGTTACTGACGAGGACCTGTCGGATAGGTACCACACAGCATGTGACCCACGTTTGAACGCGTCCCAAGCATTGGAATTGGCGTTCCTGGTTTCCGAGGAATTGGAACAACGGGTGGTAGCGCAGCGTAAAGCCGGCTAAGTCGCCGAACATTAAAACAGAAAAAACGCGGCTTTACGGGGCCGCGTTTTTTTATGGGATGGGGTTTATAGGATCGGTGGAGTTACCGGTTTGCTGTGAATTAGTCGCCTTTGACCAAACGCAGGTACGGTTTGCCCGCAACCAAACGTGGTGTGCGAGGCTTGCCAGTTTTGGATGGCATCTCAGGTTTAGTGAACGAGGTTGGCCCCAGGAACGGGTCAGTGTCTTCTGCAAAACAGTAACCTGCTGTGGTGCCGTGGTGTTCATCACGCCAACAATCCGTGTGGTTTTAACTTTTTTCAATTTCAAACCGTTGGTGGTGCTGTATGTTTGCGCCTCTGGATGTTAGACACCCCAAAATCCGTGCAATTTTCCCGTGTTGATCCTGCATCGGCAATAACAACATCCGTGCGGTCACTCCGCCTTTGTTTTCATTGGATCGAAGTTGCAGTTCAACAATCTTGGGGTCATGGATCAAATCGTCAACGATACGGTTTACTCACCGCGGTGGCCAAGTTCGATCAAGGAGGGCGCAGGCATGCCGCACAATTCCATCCTCATCATTTCGCACAGCTCGATACCCGCCAAACGAAATCGCACATCCAAAGCGTTGTTGTATTCCAAAACAAAAGTATTTTCGAGCACGCCTGTAGTCTCTCGTGGGTCCAGCTCTGAACGCATCGGCGCGACCCGTCCAGCCCGCAGACTTTCCCAGTAACTTAGAAGATCGACAATGATCAGATCTTGCAGAAAGCGTTCTTTCTGAAACAGGTGCGTGACCTGATTGTCATCCACTCCGACGTCTCGCGTAAAATATCCCATAATTTACCCATCCTTTGTTTACATGAATTTGTTGAAAAATGCAGTGTATTTTGATAACTGTTCTTTAACCGTCCGCGCCGCTTAAATGGCACAAATTTAATCCAAAAGTGAGGCAAAGTTTCTTAAATGGTTTACTCAATGACGGCGTTCGCGTCGGTAAATGGAAACGAAGCAGGTCTGACATGGGCTTGGGAAATTCGCGGCGTTAATGGGCGTGGGCTTGATATTCGCACCCGTATTGCGGACGGGTTTGACGGATTGGAACCGCATCTGCGCAAAGCGATTGGCGCGAAATGTAAACGGGGCACGATCACAGTTGTGCTGAAGGTAAAACGCGGTTCAGTGGTGAGTGGTGCCCAGTTGAACACCGAGGCGATGGAACGGGCGCTGGCTGCTGTGCGCACAACAAGTGACGCCGCAGGTGGGGAAATAGCCCCTTTGGATGTGGCAGCGTTGTTATCTTTGCCTGGGGTTTATGGGATCCAGGATGCAGAACCAGATGATTTAGCTGCGTTTGCACCCAAAGTGCAGGCAGATTTAGAAAACGCCATTGCATCGTTTTGCGATGCGCGTGCTGGCGAAGGGGCTGCGTTGCGCGCGATTCTAACCAATCAAATCAACGAGATTGAACGTCTGTGTACCGCCGCCGCTGCTGTCTTGGATGAACGACGCGATCAAGTGGCCGAGACGCTAAAGATCAATGTGGCAAAGGTGTTAGAAAAAACTGATGCGATTGATGACGCCCGAATTGCCCAAGAATTGGCCCTGATTGCTGTGAAAGCAGATGTCGCAGAGGAGCTGGATCGATTGGGCGCGCATGTTGCTGCGGCGCATGAATTGTTGGCGGTTGATGGGCCGATGGGGCGCAAGTTTGATTTTTTGACACAAGAATTTAACCGCGAAGCGAATACGTTGTGTTCCAAAGCGAACTATACGACGCTTACCTCAATCGGGCTTGACCTGAAAACCGTAATCGACCAGATGCGCGAGCAAGTACAAAATGTGGAGTAGCAATGTCAGTTAACACACGCCTTGGTCTTTTGATCATCATTTCATCCCCTTCAGGGGCCGGGAAATCCACATTGGCCAAACGATTGTTGGTGGACGATGACAAGATCAGTTTCTCCGTTTCTGCCACAACGCGCGCCATGCGCCCACGAGAGGTAGAGGGCAAGGATTACTATTTCAAAACCCGTGACGAATTTCAGGCGATGGTTGCAGCAGATGAAATGCTGGAACATGCAGAAGTGTTCGATAATTTCTACGGCTCGCCTTTGGGGCCAGTTTCGGATGCCATTAATCAAGGGCATGACGTTTTGTTCGATGTGGATTGGCAAGGTGGGCAACAAATTCGTGCGTCAAACCTGCGCGAAAATGTGGTGTCTGTTTTTATCCTGCCCCCTTCTATCATTGAATTAGAAGCGCGATTAAAGGCACGCGGCCAAGACAGCGTGGAGGTTGTTGCAGGACGCATGGCAAAGTCGCGCGACGAGATAAGCCATTGGGCGGAATACGATTATGTTCTGGTGAACGAAGATTTTGATGCCTGTGAAGCCAAACTTCGTGCGATTGTTACCGCTGAAAGATTGCGCCGTGATCGCCAACCAGAATTGATGGCGCGGGTGCGCGTATTGAATACCGAATACGAGGAGTTTCTATGATCTATGAACTGGATGGCATCGCGCCAGAGTTGGCAGCAGATGGGGATTACTGGATAGCGCCAAATGCACATTTGATGGGAAAAATCCGTATTGAAAGCGGCGCTTCTGTTTGGTTCGGTGCTGTTCTACGGGGTGATAACGAGCTGATCTTGGTTGGGGCAGGCTCGAATATTCAGGAAAATTCGGTTCTGCACACGGATATGGGGTTCCCGTTGACGATTGGAACGAATTGCACAATCGGGCACAAAGCGATGCTGCATGGCTGCACGATTGGGGATAATTCGCTGATCGGCATGGGCGCTACAGTTCTGAACGGGGCGGTGATTGGCAAAAACTGTTTGATCGGTGCGAACGCTTTGATCACTGAAGGTAAAATCATTCCCGATGGGTCGCTTGTGTTGGGGACACCGGGCAAAGTGGTGCGCGAATTGGACGAAACAGCCAAGATTGGTTTGGTAAAATCTGCAGAGGCATATCAGATGAATATGCGCCGTTTTCGCAACGGATTGATCGCTACGGATGTGGGTTAAGGTGCTGTAATTGTGAAGATTGCAACGGATCCGTGTTTTCGTCGATTGTTAAATAATCCCAGGGGTGTGGGGTAACCCATTTTTCACGGGCGTTGCAAACGATGGACCATTTTGACCCCGCCTGTGAAATTTCGATGTCTCCACCGTAAGGGAGCGCGGTTTCTGCGGCTTGGATCAGTAAAAACAAAAGCTTGGCCATTGGGCGTAGGCAATCGGGCACGGGCGCCCATTTGATTGAAATTTTCCGCTCTGAAAAATTTCTCGCCAGTGTTTTTTGTACGATACTTGGAGAAATTAATGTTGTCGGGTTCGCTGGCCCATAGGCGATGCGAAAGAACTCGATCCTTGCCGTGGCAGAATTGACGCTGTCAGATAACAAAGCCGCCTCTGGTGTGTCGCCAAGACCCGTCAGTTACAGCAATTCCAACCCGTTTGCGATAGCCCCAAGTGGGTTGGCAAAATCGTGTCAAATGCGCGCGCATATCAGGGCTGTAAGTTCCTGTGAACCGATATACATTGAGGTGATCCCTGTTTTTAACCGAGGCGCCATGAACGAATTTCTGACACCTGGACAATTGGTCCGAAACCCAGACCACCCGGAATGGGGTCTGGGCCAAGTTCAATCTGTTGTTCGCGGCAAAATAACCGTTAACTTTGAAGAGCTTGGCAAGGTCGTAATTGACGCTCACCACGTTGCTCTGGAACTGGTGTAGCTGGCGTGTAGGTCACGTTATGCTACCTTTAGTTGAGTAATCAAGATATTTCCCTTTGAACCTAAAAGTTTTATTTTTATTCAAATTGAGTTAAGAAAATCCTAAAGCCCTGAATGAGCCAGTAGATGATCCTAAATCACGACCAGTTTACGTTAAAAATTGCTCAAACTGAGGCTGAATTATCGGCAGCACAGCGATTGCGGTATCGTGTGTTTGTGGAGGAGATGGGCGCGCGTCCTGTGCATGAGCCAAATGGTGCTGGGCATGAGGCGGATGCGTTTGACCCTTTCTTCGATCACCTTATTTTAACGGACGAAAGCATCGCGGATGATCGTGAAAATGTGGTCGGTGTATATCGTTTAATGCAGGGTGAGACGGCTGTGGCAGGGCCGGGGTTTTATGGTGCTAGCGAATATGATCTGAGCAAGATCACGAATTCGGGGCGTCGTGTTTTGGAACTTGGGCGCAGTTGTGTCGATGCGCGGTATCGCGGCAGTCTGGCGCTGCATTTATTGTGGCAAGGTGTGGCGGATTATGTGAAGAAAAACGATATAGAACTGTTGTTTGGTGTCGCGTCTTTTGCAGGAACTTCGCCCCAAGATTACGCGGATGGATTGGCGTTTTTACACCACAATCACCTTGCTCCCGAGGCATTGCGCGTGGCTGCTCGACAGGACAATGCCGTATCTATGGCTGTGAAAACGCTGGAGGAAATTGATCGACTTAAAGCGGTGCGCCAAATTCCTACGCTAATAAAATCGTATCTACGGCTAGGTGGTTTTGTTGGGCAAGATGCATATTTGGATCATGATTTTAACGTTATAGATGTGTGTGTGATTTTGGACCGCAACTTGATCCCCGCAAAGCAACGTTTGCAGTTAGAACAGGGGCTTACCGCATGAGCACTTGGGATGATGGTAGTAAGCCGCGTGATGCGCCGATGGGGTTGGCGAATCTGGCTGTTGCTGGGGTGCGGGTTCTGTTGATTGCGGTGGTGATTTTCGGGTTTATAGGGCCGATGGTATTGCTGCGGATGTGTGGTTTTATTCAATTATCACAAAGGCTTGTGCAATTGGCATGCCGTTTGATTTTGATGGTTATGGGGCTGCGACTTAGCACGGTTGGAAGCGCGATGCAGATGCCGGGTGGGGTTGTGGCGAACCATTCAACTTGGCTGGATATTTTTGTGCTAAACGGCGTGCAAAAGGTGCTGTTTGTGTCGAAGGTGGAGGTGGCGAAATGGCCGCTGATTGGGATGATTGCACGGTCCGTTGGAACCATTTTTATCAAGCGAAAACAAAGTGATGCGCTTAAGCAGCGTGACACCTTTCAGGAGCGGTTGGGGGCGGGGCATCGGCTACTGTTTTTCCCAGAAGGAACAAGCACGGATGGGCGGCGGGTTTTGCCGTTTAAATCGACCTTGTTTGCGGCTTTTTTCGCTCCAGAAGTGCGAAATGATGTTTGGATTCAAGCGGTAACAGTTGCCTATTTTGCACCTGATGGACGCGACGAAAGATACTATGGTTGGTGGGGAGATGCAGATTTTTTTCCGCATTTTTTCAATGTGTTAGGGCAGATAAAACAGGGTTCTGTGCAAGTGAAATTTCACTCACCCGTACGGGTTTGCGACATGCCTGATCGCAAGGTTTTAGCGCGCGTTACACAAGGAAGTGTTGCTGCGGGATTAGCGGATGCGTTCAAGGTAGGATGACAGCGCTTTTTGCGGGCCTTCTGGCGCGGAAAACAGCTCTGATCCGAGGGCGAGGAAATCGGTGATTGGGGCGATTTTCTCGGCTAATTCTAATGAGATAGCGCCTTCTGCGACGACTGGCACTTCGACGACTTCGGACCACCATTCAAAGGTTTCAAATTCGACGGGTTCATTGGTGGATAACGGCGTTTCGGCCATTGGCCCAAAGGCAACATAATCAGCCCCTGCTTCGCCAGCAGAAAGGCCGTAATGCCTTGAATTTTCACAGAAAGCGCCGATGATTGCGTCATCTTCTAGCATCTCTCGCATGTAGCGAATTTGGCGTGCGCCGTCGGTTAGGTGAACGCCGTCTAAACCATGATTTAACGCGATTTTGCCATGATTTTCCACGACGAGCGGTACTTCGCGGGCGTGGCAAATTTCGCGCAAGCTGTCTGCGGCGCGACCAATGTCTTCGGCGGTTTCAGAAGCGCAGCGTAAACGGACGCAAGCGATTTCGAAATTATCGAGTAAGCCACTGAGATCGTTTGAAAAAGTAGAGAGCTCGAACTGCGGGGGCGTTATCAGATAGATCTGTGTTTTTTCTTCGTCGGCCATGATAGCACCCCTAATTTGTCGTGAATATTTAGCCGTTGCGTGGCGCTCAGTCTAGTCGTTAACGCAGGCCAGCGCAAAAAAGCAAAATGTCTGCAAAGGGTATGCAAAGCGTATGGCACTTTGGTTTCGGGGCGGGGTCAAATTAACGCACAGTACGGTAACGGAGTGTTAATCTTCGGGCGTACTGTTGGTGATTGTTAAACGCACCGTGCCCTTGTTGTTTCGGTACATCCGCCAAACCACGTTTGCGTAGCAATACAGAAACCCGTCGGCGGTTTGTTTGTGATCTTTGCGTCGATCCTCGGGATGGCCCGCGCCGATTTCAAAATGTTCGTGTTCGGACAGTTTGTGATCCACTGGATTTATGCCCTGTCCGCTCGCGATACAGCCCCCAAGCGAGAACCATGGCATAGTGGTTTGATGCCGTGTGAATGGGAAAAATCCTTTGGGGCCATTTCCCCATGTCATGTTGGCGATCGTCAGGAACCCGCCCGTTACGATCGCGGCCAGTGGGTTGAAATGTTTGAAAGTGCTGGTGTTGCCCTCTGGCACTGTTTCGATGGTGGCATCGAGCCATTTTCTCGTGGCGTGAAAGGAATAAGATTGCCCCGGCTTGTGGTATAATCCAGTGGGGTGCCAGCGTGATTTTGCGTTCATCAAAACCGTGTTGCTTTCGCCTGGTTTTAGGGTTTTGGTCTACCAATAGGACGGTTGATTGATCGGCGGGTTTTGTTGTCGATTGCGCGCGGCTGGTGAAACGGATGCGCCGTTTTCGCGTTCACTGAAATGGGGGACAGCGCGGGGCCGCAGGCGTTGAAAAATCGACGTTGCGGATTGGTGCAAAAATCCTTGGGAGTCGCCGTTGATTTGGCTTACGAAATTATCCTCAAACGCGAGGCCACGTTTGCTGGCCTCGGCTATCATCCAAGCAAACGGGAAATCCGACAATCCGTTTTCAGCGTAACCGCCGCCGATATCGCCGTGAACGCCCCGAAACCACATTTGCACAACGTCTTGGCCTTTTTGCCAATTGGTCTAAAGGGTAGGGGAAAACGTGTGGCGGCGTTCATCAATGGCGATGGCATGACGCGCGTGTTTGATGGTTGCGCCAAGGCCGGTGGCGGTGAAACGATAGCGTGTGCCTGACATGAATTTGGGCAAAAGATAGTTGAATTTGCTAGGCACCCCAAGCGCCTCGACGGTATCAAAAACGCCCAAAAATTCTACCTCGACAGATTTGTGCATCAGCTTTTCTGCCAGCTTGGCTTTGTTCTTTTTACGGTGGAAAAAATCGAAGGCGTATTTCCTGACTTGGCTTTTTTTCCGATCGGACATCGCACCGCCGTGAAAGGCTGTGAGCCCGCTGCTGGCGATCATGCCTGTCAGGCTGCGCGCGGTAAATGTGCCGCGTGAAAAGCTGATGATGAAGACTTTGTCGCCCTCTTCATACAGATCACCAAGCGCGCGGTAGGCGTTTTGGATATCGATATCGATGTCGATGCCTTTGCCCAAGCCGCCCTCGACCAGACGTTTTACTTTCCAGCCCGTCGTGCCGACGCCTTTGCCGTAATATTTCTTTTGATATGTGTCGTTCGCATCTGTTGTGCTGAGGAACGCAAACATCTTGTGCAGGTTGGTGGGCGCGGGGCGATCCTTGTCTATATTTTTGGGGGTATTCCACGTGCCATCGCAGCAGATCAGGATATTTTCCATAAAGAAAACCTCAGATTTAAATGTGTTTTGCAGGCGAAAATTGCCCGCTATCTAGAATAGAGGTTGAGGTAATCGAAATCGGGTGAGTTGAATAGAGTGTTTAGCGGGGTGCCGTTTCCAGTACCCCAAAAGCCTAGCCGCGCAGGACGGATTTGCCTGCGTATTGTGCCACAGAGCCGAGCATTTCTTCGATGCGGATCAGTTGGTTGTATTTCGCTAGCCTGTCGGAGCGAGCCAGTGAACCTGTTTTGATCTGACCACAGTTTGTAGCCACGGCGAGGTCGGCGATTGTCGCGTCTTCGGTTTCGCCAGAGCGGTGCGACATCACAGAGGTAAAGCCGTTGCGGGTGGCCATATCGACGGCTTCGAGCGTTTCAGTAAGCGTGCCGATTTGGTTCACTTTGATCAGGATAGAGTTGGCGGAGCCTTGTTCAATGCCCTTAGCCAAACGTTTTGTGTTGGTCACAAATAAATCGTCGCCGACCAACTGGCAGCGGTCGCCGATTTTGTTGGTCAGCATTTTCCAGCCATCCCAATCGTCTTCGTCCATGCCGTCTTCGATGGAGATGATCGGGTATTTGTTTACGAGGTTTTCAAGGTAATCGACGTTTTCGCCTGAAGACAGTTTCTTGCCCTCGCCTTTGAAATTGTAGAGGCCATCTTCGTAATATTCCGACGCTGCACAATCGAGCGCGAGGTAGATATCTTCGCCCGGTTTGTAGCCCGCTTTTTCAACGGATTTCATGATGAAATCGAGTGCGTCTGTGGTGGAGGACAGGTTCGGTGCAAAGCCGCCTTCATCGCCGACGCCTGTGTTGTGGCCAGCAGCGGACAGTTCGCCTTTTAGCGTGTGAAAGATTTCTGCGCCCATGCGGATGGCTTCGTGGATGTTTGGCGCATTGACCGGCATGATCATGAATTCTTGGATATCAATCGGGTTGTCGGCGTGTTCGCCCCCATTGATGATGTTCATCATCGGGACGGGTAACATGCGTGCGGAGATGCCACCGATGTAACGGTACAATGATTGGTTCAGCGACAAGGCAGCGGCCTTGGCGACAGCCATCGACACGCCGAGGATTGCGTTTGCGCCGAGGCGGGATTTGTTTTCGGTGCCATCCAGATCGAGCATCAAGTGGTCGATCACCAATTGGCGGGTGGAGTCGTACCCGATCAGGGCTTCGGCAATTTCACCGTTGACGGAATCGACCGCCTTTAGAACGCCTTTGCCCAAGTAACGTTTTTTGTCGCCGTCGCGAACCTCGACTGCTTCGTGTGCGCCAGTGGATGCGCCCGAAGGAACGGCGGCGCGGCCCCATGTGCCGTCTTCCAGTTGCACGTCGACCTCGACAGTGGGATTGCCACGGCTGTCTAGAATTTCGCGACCGGTGATTTCGATAATTGCAGACATAGGAACCTCTTGGAAAATGTGTTGTGCGTCGTTTAACGCGATTGTTGCGTAGATTGAAGGGGGGTGGCGCGATTTTGTTCGCGCAGCCAAACGTACAGGCCAGCGGCGACGATGATTGCTGCGCCGATATATATGCGGGGCGTGAGGGTTTCGCCAAACAGGGCGACGGACAGGATGAACGCGAAGATGATGCGCGAATAGCGGAAGGGGGCGACAGCGGACACGTCGCCGATGCGCATGGCGGCGGTGACGGCGAAGTAACCGATGCAGGCGAAAGTCACGAGGCCCGCGAGCGTGGCCCATGCCATTGGTTGAGGTGAAACCCACGGCTCGCCGAACAGCGCGAGGATGCCGCCTGCGAATATGACGACTGCAAAGCCCCAAGTGGCGGCCTGTAGGTTTGGCACGTCTTTGGGGATGAATCGTGTGGCCAGATCGCGCCCTGCAAGGCCAGTGACGCCAATGAGTGCAAGGATTGCGCCTGTCGGGTTGGCTTGCAGCAGATTGGTGTCGGTGCCGAGCGGATTAAGGATGACCAAAACACCGATAAGTCCTGCGATAACGGCGGACCAACGCCGCCAGCTGACGGCTTCGTGCAGCAAGACCGCAGCGCCTAGAGTGACGATGAGCGGGGCGACTTGGAGGATTGATGAAGCGACGGAGAAATCGAGCAGGGTGAGCGCCATCAGGAAGCCACAGGTGGCGACAATTTCGGCGACAGCGCGGGCCAGAACGGCGGGGTGGATGATGCGTTTGGAAAGCAGGGGAATGCCGCGTGATGCGGTTATTGTGGCAAAAACCAACGTGCCGCCGATGCCCAAAAACGTGAGGATTTGCGAGCCAGGCAAGGTGTTTGAGGTGAGTTTAATGAGGCTGTCTGCGGTGGCGAAAGTGGCCATCGACAAAACCATCAGGCCAATGGCGCGTAGGGTATCGGACGCGGCGGGGCGGCTCATTTTTTGTCTTTCGGGAGGCCGTAAAGTTCCAACTTATGACCGCGCAGGCTGTAGCCGAGTTTGGCGGCGATGCGTTCTTGCAGCTCTTCGATATCGGGGTCGACAAATTCGATGACTTGGCCTGTGGTAAGGTCGATCAGGTGGTCGTGGTGATCGCGTTCGGCGTCCTCGTAACGCGCGCGGCCATCGCCAAATTCAAGACGATCAAGGATGCCGGATTCATCGAACAGTTTCACGGTGCGGTAAACGGTTGCGATGGAGATACTGGCGTCTGCGGCAGAGGCGCGGGCATAAAGTTCTTCGACATCGGGGTGGTCATCGGAGGCTTGCAAGACACGGGCAATCACGCGGCGCTGTTCAGTCATGCGCAGGCCTGCCGCCTCGCAGCGTTGGATGATTGTTTGGTTGCTCATAACCGCGCCTTTCCAGTGATAGATGGTTTTAGCGGGTCGAGCGCGGGGTGCAAGGGGGATAACGGTAACGGGGGCTGGGATCATCGTTGAGAATAAGACGTTAGTCTTGGAGTTGTTGGTAAAAGCAGGCATTGATATCTTTGACTGCGGACACCCAAATCGGTGAATTGGCTTGTTTTGCTGTATTAATGAAGTCTGATGGAAAGCGGGGGCTGCCCCGATAATCCTGCGACGATAGAAACGCGTTTAATGGGCTGTGAAACGAAGCAATTAGGTCAGCTTTTGGGAGCAAGGATACGACAGCAATCGCACAAGTTTTGGGCGTGGTTGGGCATATTTTTTGCAATCGCTTAAAGCAGGTTCTAAGAAACCCAGTTCATCGAAATTAGTAGCTGCTTTTATTAGCAAGTCGGGTGATGCCACTAGCATATCAGTGGTTGGAAAAAGCAAAGCCTCTAGTCGTTCTTCGTCATAATCTTCCCATTTCCCATCGGTCATTGCAGTTCGAGCGGTCATTGTTTCTTGGGCAAGTTTTTCCCAATAATTGAGAGGCGATGGAAGGTCATTGTGCGGGATGAGAGCTAAGAAATCTTTGTTCTGGCTTTAGTTGAATGTAAAGGCCAAAGCGAAGGAAAGCGCGCGGTATTCTTGATGTTCAAAGAATATCTTTGTGCTTTCAATTTCGTCCAACCTTGTGAGGGCGTGGGCGAAAGGTACGCCTTTATTATTGGCGTTTTTGGACCAGCTTCCACCTGTAAATTTGTTTCCAGATGGATACCTTAGTAATTCGCGCCTTAAATCACGTGAGAAGTAGATGCTTTCTGGCCAAAAATAGCTTGAGAAATAGTTTAACTGCCCCAGAAAAAGCTACGC
>JASJIO010000091.1:0-16026 GCA_037625035.1 Amylibacter sp. | reverse complement strand
CGGCGCAGGCGAAGTGCCTGTGTTTTGGGCCTGTGGCGTCACTCCACAAGTGGCCATCGAAAATGCGCGTATCCCTATTGTGGTAACTCACAAACCGGGCTGCATGTTGATCTCGGACATTGATGAAAATGCCGAAAATCCAAATCTAAAACCAATCCTATAGGGAGAGAAAAATGAAGAAATCCATACTAGCAATGGCGGTCGCGGGCATACTGTCCTCCACCGTGGCCTACGCCGAAAATACTGTGGTGTTGAAGGCGGTTGGCACATGGTCCAGCTTAACAAACTTTAAAAAGCACGAAGGCCCATTCTTTAACGAACGCCTCGCCGAAGCTTCTGGTGGCAACATCATCGGTGACATCAAATCGCAATCTGGTTTGGGTCTGAAGGGTTTTGAAATCATGCGCCTTGTGAAAAACGGCGTGTTTGATTTTGCCTTTGGTCTGCCAGGCTATGTGGCCGCAGAAAACGCCGTGTTTGAAGGTGGCGATCTGTCATCCCTGACACAAGACATCGGTACACAACGTAAAGTGGCCGAAGCGTATTATCCGACAATGGAAAAGAACTTTGCCGAGATTTATAACGCCAAGCTGCTGATGCTCTATCCGTTCCCAAGTCAAACACTGTGGTGCAACGCAGAAGTGAACAGTATTGCGGACCTAAAGGGTAAAAAGATCCGCGTTTATGCAACAACCCTTGGTGATTTTGTTGAAGGCGTTGGTGGCACATCCGTCACGGTTCCCTTCGCCGAAGTAATCCCAGCCCTTGAAAAAGGTGTTGTTGATTGCGGCATCACAGGCACCATGTCTGCGTATTCCGCCAACTGGCAACAGGTTGCGACACACGCTTACACATTACGTGTGGGTTGGGGCCTCGCCTTTGGTGCGATGAACATGGACAAATGGAATTCCATGTCGCCTGCACAACAAGAGCTGATGCAGACCGAAATTGCCGCATTGAACGATCGTATGTGGGCAGAAACAGCGACAGAAGACGAAATCGCGATTTCCTGCATCACGGGTGGGGACTGTGCCATCGGTGAAAAGGGCAATATGAAGCTGGTAACACCTTCTGACGCCGATTTGGCCGCACGGGACAAAGTTGCAACCGAAGTTGTTCTAGCCCGCTGGGCAGAGCGGTGTGGCGCGGAATGTGCATCAAACTGGAATGAAACAGTTGGTTCGATCCTCGGCCTGACTGCGAAAGCCAACTAAGATTTCCCTCTGATGAGCGGGCGGCCAAGACACCCAATTGGTCGCCCGCTCTCTATTCAAAGGCATTGATATGTTAGAGAAAGCCCTAGACGGCACCCGCAAAGTCAGCCTTTGGCTGACATGGATCGGCGGCTCACTGATCGTGCTCTCCGCCATACTCGTCACGGTAGAGGTGTTCCTGCGTAAGCTGTTCAACGTCTCCATCGGTGGTGCGGATGAAATTTCTGGCTATGCCTTTGCCATCGCCACCTCCTTTAGCCTTGCCTACGCGCTGTTCGAACGCGCGCACATCCGTGTTGATGCGCTGTTCAATGTGATGCCCCGCTGGCTGCAACCCATCATTAATTTCCTCAGCTTGTTCCTGCTTTTGGGCTTTGCGCTGATTGTTGTGATCATGGTTTGGGACATGGTGGCTGACACGCTGAAATATGGGTCTCGCTCCATCACACCGATGCGTGTGCCGCTGACTTGGCCGCAAATTCCGTGGCTTCTGGGCTGGATGTTCTTCGTCTTTAGCGGCGTTCTTCTGTCTTTTGTCGCGTTAAAACGCCTCGCGGCACGTGATACCGCAGGGGCCAACGCCCTGATCGGAATCAAAACCATGGATGAACAAATCCAAGACGAAAGCGTCTGATCATGCTGACCAAAACACTCCTCATTCTGCTTGGCCTTATCGCGCTGGCCGTCCCCATAGCCGCCTCTCTTGGTTGGCTTGGTTTAATACTCCAACAAACTGAAGGTTCCATGCCGCTTTATCGTGCGATTTCGGATATCGCATGGCAGACCAGCATCGACTTTCTTCTTGTCGCAATCCCCATGTTTGTCATGCTCGGTGAAATCCTGCTGCGCGCTGGCATAACAGAGCGCATGTACGACGGCATCGTCAAATGGCTCGGCTGGTTGCCAGGTGGGTTGATGCACTCCAACATCGGCTCGTCGGCACTCTTTGCCGCCACATCTGGATCATCTGTCGCAACGGCGGCCACCATTGGCACCGTCGCTGTGCCTCAGATCGAGAAACGCGGCTATAATGAACCCCTATTTCTGGGCACAATCGCTGCTGGTGGCACGCTCGGCATCCTCATCCCGCCGTCTATCAACCTCATCCTATACGGCTTACTGACCGAAACGTCGGTTCCCGAACTCTACCTCGCAGGCTTCATACCGGGGTTCTTGTTGGCGGCACTGTTCATGGTAACGATCATCGTCCTGTGCGTCATTCGCCCTGATTGGGGTGGCGAAGCGCTGGTTTACACATGGTCCGAACGCTTCCGCGCACTTCCCGCGCTGCTACCACCGCTCGGCATCTTTGCTGTGGTTGTCGGCTCTATCTACGCAGGTTGGGCGACCCCGACCGAGGCCGCTTCCCTCGGCGTTGTCGCCGCAATGATCCTTGCCGCATTTAACGGCAAACTTACGATTGATATGATGCGCCTCGCGATTGAGGGCACCATGCGGACGACAGCCATGATCATGCTGATCATCATCGCAGCAGTGTTTCTCAACTTCGTTCTATCAGTCATTGGTCTTACCCAAGCCCTTGCAGATTTTGTCACGGGTCTTGGCTGGTCACCGATGCAAACTATGTTGATGATTGTATTCATCCTTGTGGTGATTGGCTGCTTCATGGAAACCCTGTCGATGCTGCTGACCACTGCACCCCTGATCACACCGATTGTTGTGGCCCTCGGGTTTGATCCCGTGTGGTTCGGTATTCTACTGATGGTGTTGCTGGAAACCGCACTAATCACGCCGCCCATCGGCATCAACCTGTATGTGGTGCAAGGCATTCGCAAAAACGGAGAAATGATGGATGTGATGAAAGGTGCTGCGCCCTTTGTGTTAACAATGTTTGCCATGATAGCGCTGTTGCTGCTCTATCCGAACCTCGCGCTTTGGCTGCCATCGCTGTTCTATTAACCCGCTAAACCCTCGCGTATTAGATTAACAAACGTGGGCCACTGAGCCCGCGAACAAAGGAGAACTGTGTCATGTGGCAATTTTGGGTAGACCGAGGTGGCACCTTCACAGACATCGTGGCACGTACGCCTGATGGGGATTTGCAGACGCATAAATTGTTGTCGGAAAATCCCGAACGCTACACAGATGCGGCCGTGCAAGGCATCCGCGATCTGCTGGGGTTAAAGGCGGGGGAAGCGATCCCCAAAGGCACCATCGACGCTGTAAAAATGGGCACCACTGTGGCCACCAACGCGCTGTTGGAACGCACGGGTGATCCGACCGTGCTGATGATCACCCAAGGTCTCGGGGACTTGCTGCGCATTGGGTATCAAAATCGACCCAAATTGTTTGATCTGAACATTGTCCTGCCCGAACTCTTGTATGATCACGCGCTCGAAGTAACCGAACGTGTCGCAACTGACGGTGAAGTTTTGACCCCCCTTGATACTGCAAAAACGCGCGCTGCATTGGAGCAGTCATACAGCGACGGATACCGCTCAATCGCGATTGCCTTCATGCACAGTTACAAATTTTCCAACCACGAAAAACAGGTGGGACAAATGGCCCGAGACATCGGATTTACCCAAATCAGCCTCAGCCATCAGGCCAGTCCGCTTGTTAAATTGGTGTCTCGCGGCGATACGGCGGTGGTCGATGCCTATTTGTCGCCCGTACTGCGCCGCTATGTGCGCCAAGTGCGCGATGCGCTTGGCAATGACACAACGCTAATGTTCATGCAGTCGAACGGCGGACTGACGGATGCCGATCTGTTCCAAGGCAAGGATGCCATCCTATCTGGCCCTGCGGGTGGGGTGGTTGGCATGACCAAAACGGCCGAGGATCTGGGCCTTAACCGACTGATCGGTTTTGATATGGGCGGGACCTCAACAGATGTGTGCCATTATGCTGGCGAGTTTGAACGCTCGTTTGAAACTGAAGTGGCAGGCGTTCGGATGCGTGCCCCGATGATGAGCATTCATACTGTCGCTGCAGGTGGGGGCTCAATCCTGTCGTTCCGAAATGGTCGTATGCAAGTTGGCCCGAAAAGTGCAGGCGCAAACCCCGGTCCTGCCAGTTATCGTCGTGGCGGTGATTTGGCTGTAACGGATTGCAATGTATTGCTTGGCAAACTGCAACCAAGCCAGTTTCCATCTGTCTTTGGTCCCTATGGTGATCAGCCGCTTGATGCAGACGTTGTGCGCCAAAAGTTCGAAGCGCTTTCAGAAAATATTGCCGCAGAAACAGGTGAATTCCCCCGTGTGCCCGAAGAGCTCGCCCAAGGATTCTTGCGCATTGCTGTGGAAAATATGGCCAATGCGATCAAGAAAATATCGGTCCAGCGTGGATATGATGTGACCAAATACACCATGAATTGCTTTGGCGGTGCGGGCGGCCAACACGCTTGTCTTGTCGCGGATGTTCTGGGTATGAAACAAATTTTCATTCACCCTTTCGCAGGCGTTCTTTCGGCTTTCGGCATGGGCCTCGCTGATGTGCGTGCCTTGCGCGAGCATCAATTCGAACAGGACCTGACCCATGTGGATGCCGCTGACATCGTGTTCCAAAGGCTGGATTCAGAGGTTCTGGCCGAGGTCGAAGGCCAAGGCATCGACACATCGCTTATAACGGTTACCCGCACCGCGCATGTGCGTACAACAGGCTCTCATCTTCCTTTGCCTGTGGCCTTTGGTTCACAAGCCGAACTGAAGGAGCGGTTCGATTTAGCACATCAACAACGGTTCGGTTTTGTGCCAAGTTATGAAACGCTAATCCTTGATGCATTGGTGTCCGAAGCCACGGGGCAAACAGGCGAAACCGTACAATTGAACAGCGAAAAGGCTGCTGAAAAGACATCCGAAACCGCACAGATGTTTTCCCAAGGGGGGTGGCAGGATGTGCCGTTCGTCAACCGTGAAACCTTGCGCGTAGGCGATGTGGTAGATGGACCTGCTATCATTTTTGAACCCACGGGCACCAACATTCTAGAACACGGGTGGCAAGCAACTGTGGCACAAGGCGGCAGCCTGATATTGCGTCGTATCATCGCAATCAGCCGTGAAAACGCTATTGGCACTTCGGTCGATCCCGTGATGCTAGAGGTCTTTAACAACCTTTTCATGTCCATCGCAGAACAAATGGGTGCAACGCTCGCCAATACTGCCTATTCCGTGAACATCAAAGAACGCTACGATTTTTCCTGTGCAATTTTTACTCCCAGCGGTGATCTTGTGGCGAACGCGCCCCACGTCCCCGTGCACCTTGGCTCGATGAGCAATTCGGTCCGTTCCATCCTGTCGCAAAACCGGAAAACCATGCAGGCGGGCGATGTGTTTATGATGAACAACCCATTTAAAGGCGGTACGCATTTACCAGATGTTACGGTGATCACGCCAGTGTTTGATACGGATGGTAAGACAGTGATCTTTCTTGTGGCGTCACGTGGGCACCATGCAGATATTGGCGGTAAAACCCCGGGTTCTGCCCCACCAGACAGCGAACATATCAACGAAGAAGGCGTATTGATCGATAACTTCCTCCTCGCTCACAAGGGCAAATTACGCGAAGTAGAAACGCGTGAACTACTGGCATCTGGCCAATACCCATGCCGCAACATCGATCAAAATATTGCGGATTTGGTGGCGCAAATGGCCGCCAATGCCACAGGCGTATCTGAACTCAGTCGTGCGGTATTACAATACGGGCTTGATGTGGTGCACGCCTATATGAAGCACGTTCAAGACAACGCAGAAGAAAGCGTGCGCCGCGTTTTGGTAGTCTTGAAAGATTCACAATTCACCTTCCCACTCGACAGTGGCGCACAAATTCAAGCGAAGATCACGGTAAACAAAGAAGCGCGCAACGCGACGATTGATTTCACCGGAACCTCAGATCAAGACCGATTCAACTACAACGCACCTTTAGCCATTTGCCGAGCTGTGGTGCTTTATGTGTTTCGCACTCTTGTCGGGGCGGATATTCCAATGAACGAAGGCTGCATGAAACCACTAGGGTTGATTATTCCAGAAGGGTCGATGATCAACCCTGATTACCCCGCAGCAGTCATTTCTGGAAACACCGAAGTAAGCCAAGCCATTGCAGATACACTCTATGGTGCGCTCGGTATTTTGGCGGGTTCGCAAGCAACGATGAATAATTTTGTCTATGGCAACGAAACCTATCAAAATTACGAAACCATTTGTGGAGGAACCGGTGCTGGTGATGGATTTAACGGCGCAAGCGCAGTGCACAGCCACATGACCAACACACGCATGACCGACCCCGAAATTCTAGAGAACCGTTTCCCTGTTCGGCTTCATGAATTTTCTATCCGGACTGCATCGGGGGGCACAGGAGCCTTTAAAGGTGGTGAAGGCATTGTTCGAAAGCTCGAATTCTTAATCCCGATGACCGTCACAGTTTTGTCGTCTCATCGCAAAACACGCGCCTTTGGCATCGATGGTGGGGGGGCAGGGCAAACAGGTGAAAATGCAGTTATTCGAAAAAACGGGGGGATAGAACCTCTTGCATCAAACGATCACTGCGAAATGGAACCTGGCGATGTGTTCTTGATGAAAACCCCTGGCGGCGGTGGATTTGGGAAACCTACCTAGGCGCTTCGAATAACAGCAGCAGTGAGTTCTGTGGAGTGAAATTGGAGTTGATGGCGAATGTCTCCTAAAGGTCGTAATTTCGGGTGCAGTTTTACACGCCACTCGAAATGGGACGTTCGCTGCGCTGCAGAAAAACGACAACATGGGCTCTAGCCAGCCATTCGCACCCCCCAAGGCGTGCCTCTAACTCATCCACACCATGCCTTTACAAGATTCACCAACACCAGTTAGCATTGCAAGATGTCTCCACAACCCCAAGGCGCACCCCCGATCCGTCCAATCGTTCTGACTGATATTCCAGCCAGTCTGCGTGCTGGCCTCCGTGATTTTGCGTCAACCCCTGTCATTGGCCTCTCTTTTGCAAGCGTTTACGTCGTCTGCGGCCTTTTGATAACTTGGATCACATTTCAAACTGGACACACCTTTTGGCTCGTACTCGCCGCGCTCGGCTTCCCCCTGATCGGTGCATTTGCAGCCTTTGGCCATTACGAAGTCAGCCGCTGTCGCATGGAAAACGAACCCCTCGTATTTTCCGAAATTGCTGGGGTGGTCTGGTCACATAAAAACGGCCAACTCCCTTGGCTCGCCGTCATCATTATTATCATATTTCTGTTCTGGTTCTTTTTGGGTCACATGATTTTTGCGCTGTTTTTAGGACTCGCACCCATGACAAACATCACGACATCCTTGCATGTTTTCTTGGAAGCCAACGGCCCGATGATGCTTGCTTTCGGAACCGCAGTTGGCGCGGTGTTTTAGCTTGTGGTATTTTCGATCAGTGTCTTGGGGATGCCGATGATCCTTGATCGGGATATCGACTTTATGACCGTTTTGATTACCTCGATGGCAGCGTTCCGTGCGAATCCGTTGCCATATTTGGTCTGGGGGATTTTCATCGGTGTGTTCACACTTATCGCAATGACTCCGCTGTTCCTTGGCTTGTTCTTTGCCATGCCAATCCTAGGCCATGCAAATTGGCACATCTATAAACGGGTCTCGTTTTAACGCCGAACCTGCCGCAATGCCTCGCTCACCGCCATGCCCGCACTCATCGCCACGTTCAAACTGCGAGCCTTGCCAAACATCGGCAGCTTCACTCGCGCGTCGCAATACGCATGAACCTCTTCAGGAACCCCCGCGCTTTCGCGGCCCATCAGGATCGTATCGCCTGCCTGAAACTCAAAATCCCACAGCGTTTGTTCGGCCTTGGTCGTCATCAAAACCACCCGCCCAACGCGCGGGGTCGCCATAAACGCATCCCAACTGTCATGGTGCGTCATATTCGCGATATCTGCGTAATCCATCGCGGATCGTTTCAGTGCCTTAATCGATAACGGAAATCCGCAGGGTTCAATGATATCCAGCGGCACATCGAAACATGCCGAAAGGCGAATCATAGCGCCTACATTCAGCGCAATATCAGGTTGGTAAGCAGCTAATCTCATGCCTCACAGATAACGGATCAACCCCAGAATGGGAAGCAGCGGAAAGTTGCAAATGCCAAAATCACCCGTAATTCCAACGCGATATATGTCTTACATCACGCGCTACCCACCAAAACGCCCCGTTTGCAGCCCTAAATTTGACGTACGAAAGCTCCAATCGTTCATCCTAGGGTGGTTAACTGGACCTGCTAGCATTGCTGCACTGAGCAGCAGGCACTTAAGTGGAGAGAAAAATGACTTTTAAACTTGCACATTGCGCAGGCGCGATTATCGCCGCAACATTCACCGTATCAATGGCATTTTCTCAGGATTGCACGCCGTCCAAATGGGGCGCAGACGACGAACTTGGCGCGGCCAATTAAAACTCATCCGAACGCACAATAGCTGCTGCCAAGCTGGTAAAAACGGGCAACACACACCCCCTTGGCATCGTGGTCGATCCAAAAATGCCCACCTTTCCACCCCATTCAACAACCCTGAAAATTGTATCCCCAGGCCAGCACAACGGTCGCAGCACCACACAGAATTTCGGCTGGGAAGCATCGTATAACGGCGACCTCGCACAGCTTTGGTTCGGCACAGGCCCACAACTTGATGGCCTTGGTCACCTCGGCGAAGCAGGCATGTATTACAACTGCAACGAGGCCAAGGATTTCGTAAACATCACAGGCCTAAAGAAACTCGGCACGCACAACGTACCCCCAATGGTGGCACGCGGCGTAATGATCGACATGGCCAAGCATTTCGGCGTTGAAGCAATGGAAGGCGGCCAAGCGATCACCACGGATGATCTAAAGGCTGCGATGTCGGCGCAATCCATCACGGTAAACGAGGGCGATGTCATCCTGTTTCACGCAGGCTGGACAGATGCCAAACTCGCTGCTGAACCTACCACTTGGGTCAGCCAAGAACCGGGCCTTGATAACGCCGCCACGGCTTAACTTACCACGTTCAACCCAATGGCCGTTGGATCAGATACTTGGGGCCTCGAAGCCGTGCCACCTGCACCGGGTGACAAAATATTCTACTGCCACGTAGAACTGCTTGCGAAAAATGGCATCTACATTCTAGAAACCATGAACACAGGCCGTTTGGCAGCAGAGGAAGTTAGCGAATTTATGTTCGTCCTTGGCCAAGCCCGCATCAAAGGCACCGTGCAAATGATCATCAACCCCGTCGCCATGTGGTGATGTGAAATGGGCGCATTCCAAAACAGGGGTGCGCCTTATTTAAAATACCCCCAAAAGAATCATTTTGATCTTTGGCGTTAAAATTCGGCGCGAAACACGAAAAAACACGTGTTTCAGACCCTTCAATCCCCCTCACAGCCCATAAGTCGCAGTCTGCGGCCAAAAGCCCGCTAGACGAACCCCAAGCTGGCGTGTAATACCCGCCAAAGTTGCTCGTATTCCGTCGAGTGGACCCAGTTAGAATGCCCACATCAAAGTTGGGCAAGGCAAGGAGAAAAGCACGTGTCTCATGCTGACGAACCCGCAGGCAACCGCCGCGATTTCTTGTATGTTGCAACCGCAACTACAGGTGCTGTTATAACAGGCGCCGCAGTTTGGCCGTTGGTCAACCAAATGAACCCCAGCGCAGACGTCCAAGCGCTCGCCTCAATCGAGGTAGACGTGGACGGACTAGAGCCGGGATCACAAGTCACAGTTAAATGGCGCGGTAAGCCTGTGTTTATCCGCCGCCGGACCGCCAAGGAAATTGAAGCTGGTCGAGCTGTTGCATTGGGTGATCTGCCAGACGTCGAAAGTCGCAATGAAAACAAACCGGGCGACGCAGATGATGCGAACCGCTCCATCTCTGCGTTTCTAGATGCAGACGGCAACGCACCAGAAGGTGCCGTTGACGGCGAATGGCTGGTTATGATGGGTGTTTGTACGCACCTTGGTTGTGTGCCCTTGGGCGATGCTGGTGATTTTGGCGGCTGGTTCTGCCCCTGTCACGGTTCGCACTACGACACCGCTGGTCGTATCCGCAAAGGCCCCGCCCCCGAGAACCTACCAGTTCCCCAAGCTGTATTTATCAGCCCATCAATAGTAAAGCTCGGTTAAGGAGAAAAGATCATGGCTGGAATTCCACACGATCATTACGAACCGGGTTCAAAACCTGAAAAATGGCTCCACAAGCGCCTGCCTATCGTTGGGCTGCTGTACGATACATTGATGATCCCGACACCGAAAAACCTGAACTGGATGTGGATCTGGGGTATTATCCTCACGTTCTGTCTGGCGCTGCAAATCATCACGGGCATTGTTTTGGCAATGCACTACACCCCACACGTCGACATGGCGTTCGATTCCATCGAACACATCATGCGCGACGTCAACGGTGGCTGGGCCATCCGCTACATGCACATGAACGGCGCGTCGCTGTTCTTTATCGCGGTATACGCCCACATCTTCCGTAGCCTGTATTACGGCTCTTACAAAGCACCACGCGAAATCACTTGGATCATCGGTATGTTGATCTACCTCGCGATGATGGCGACTGGTTTCTTGGGCTACGTTTTGCCTTGGGGTCAAATGTCCTTCTGGGGTGCGACTGTTATCACCGGTCTATTCGGTGCCATCCCAGGTATCGGTGAATCCTTACAAACATGGCTCTTGGGTGGGCCGGCAGTGGATAACGCCACGCTGAACCGCTTCTTCTCGCTGCACTACTTGCTGCCGTTTGTGATTGCTGGCTTGGTTGTCGTCCACATCTGGGCCTTCCACACCACAGGCAACAACAACCCTTCTGGGGTCGAAGTTCGCCGCACATCCAAAGCAGACGCAGAAAAAGACACTGTTCCTTTCTGGCCATACTTCGTGATCAAAGACATGTTCGCCCTTATGGTGATCCTGACGATCTTCATGGCGGTAGTGGGCTTTATGCCAAACTACTTGGGTCACCCAGACAACTATATCGAAGCAAACCCGCTTTCGACACCTGCGCACATTGTGCCTGAATGGTACTACTTGCCGTTCTACGCGATCCTGCGTGCGATCACTTTTGACATCCTGTTCTTGGATGCGAAATTCCTCGGCGTGTTGATGATGTTCGGTTCCATCGCTGTTATGGCGCTGGCCCCGTGGACAGACACATCGTCCGTTCGTTCGGGTAAATACCGCCCATCGTTCAAATGGTGGTTCTGGCTTCTGGTCTTGGACTTCTTCGTTCTGATGTGGGCAGGTGCCCGCCCAGCCGAAGGCTTGGTTCCAACGATCTCGCTGATCGGTGCAATCTACTGGTTCGCGTATTTCTTGGTTATCTTGCCACTGCTCGGCATCCTTGAAAAACCACTGCCAGTTCCTGAAACAATCGAAACAGATTTCGATGCTCACTATCCGCCAAAAGACGCATCCGCGTCTGCAGCAGAATAAAGCAGAGGAGAGAAAAAATGAAAAAGACGCTCCTTTCAATCGCAGTTGCTTTTGGTCTCGCCACTGGCGCAGCTAATGCCGAAGGCGCAAGCGGTCACATCGAAAACATCCCGTTCTCTTTTGACGGGCCATTCGGTTCTTTTGATCAAAACCAATTGCAACGCGGCCTTCAGGTTTACACTGAAGTCTGCGCTGCATGTCACGGCTTGCGTCAAGTTGCCTTCCGCACCTTGTCCGACAAAGGTGGCCCACACTACTCCAATGATCAGGTCAAAGCATACGCTGCTGAAAACTTCGAAGTTTTCGACGCGGAACTGGACGAAGATCGCCCAGCAAAACCGTCCGATAAATTCCCGGGCAGCAACATCGAAAACGCACCTGACTTGTCCTTGATGGCCAAAGCACGCGCTGGCTTTCACGGCCCTGCGGGTCTTGGCATCAACCAAGTGTTGTACGGCATGGGCGGCCCAGAATACATCGTGGCAATCCTAAACGGCTACACGGGCGAAGAGAAAACCCAAGCAGGCGTTACACTGTATGAAAACACAGTGTTCCCGGGCGGCTGGATCGCAATGGCTCCACCGATCGAAGACGAAATCGTGGAATTCGCTGATGGCCACTCCAACGACGCGCATCACATCTCCGAAGATGTTGCTGCATTCCTGATGTGGACCGCAGAACCAAAACTGATGGCTCGCAAGTATCTGGGCTTTGTGTCGGTCTTCATGCTCGGCCTAATGTCGATTTTGCTATTCCTCACAAACAAGAAAATTTGGGCACCGATCAAACGCAAAGATTGATCAGACCACATATCAAATTCAAAGGGCGAGGATTTATTTCCTCGCCCTTTTTCGTTTGAAACCCCCGTTATCGCGCTACTGTTAGGAAACACTGACAGAATTGGGGAAAACAATGCAAACCAGAACCGCCACATGTCGTTGTGGCCAACTCAAGGCGATCTGCACAGGCGCACCCGTGCGTGTTTCTGTCTGCCACTGCCTAGATTGCCAAAGACGCAGCGAAAGTGCATTTGCAACTCAAACGAGATAGCCCACCGCCGATGTGACGATCACAGGATCCTTCGCGATTTACGAATGTACTTCTGACGCAGGAAGACGGCTTACAAATCAGTTTTGCCAAACATGCGGCTCGACCGTTGCATTTCGCATAGAAGGCTGGGAGGGCGCCACCCCATCCTTGTTGGAGCGTTTGCTGGCCCAGATTTCGTGACACCAAAATTTTCGGTTTGGGAACAGCGCAAACACGATTGGGCAATTGTAAGCGGCGCAGAGGTTGAACAATCCTTCGCCCCAAAATCTGTGCCACCCAGCTTTGCCAAAGATTAACTGCACAAACCGCAGCGAACTCACAAATTAGCAGGCACCGACTTAACCATGCTCTCACGTTTGGCAAATTCCGCCTCCCACGCCGCCAACGCAGGCCGTCCAGCGCGCCAGTCACGATCGCCGTGGCGGAAGTCCAGATAGGGCAACGCACAGCCCACAGCGATCTGTGCCACATCCAACGGCCCTGCCAAATGGCTCATCCAGCGTTCTTCCAGTGCGTCGAGTGATCGTGAAACCTTCGACCACTGCGCCTCAATCCAATCTGGGTATTGCTTGTCCTCAGGGCGCACACGGCCCTCGTACACCATCAAAACCGCCGCTTCCATAATCCCATCCGCCGTTGCTTCCAGCGTCAGCACTTCCCAAATCCGCGCCTCTGGGTACAGATCGCCCGACCCTTGCGCCGCGATATAGCGCGTGATCACTCGGCTGTCATAAATCGCAGGTCCATCAGCGCGCTCCAACGCAGGGATCTTGCCCAGCGGGTTCTGCTCCACGGGCATATTATCGATGATCAGCGGCGTGCCACCGCGCACGAATATCTCTAACTCAACGCCAGCTTCATCCGCGCACACCACGCATTTGCGCGCAAACGGGCTCGCAGGGTTCCAATGTAATTTCATGATTTCGTCCTTTTGATCTGCCAACATCGGGCAGACCCGCGTCAGACTTTACGCCACCGCAGCCGCCCCAAAGCAGACACGTCAATTTCCACACCAGGGCCATCCGCGCCGAACCGCACAATGCGCTTCCAACGAACAGCACCATTCATCTGGTTGTTATCGCCCATCTTGCGCACAGAAATACCTTCGTCAACCGTATCAAGCGTGTCTTCCACCACGTGAATAACGGGACTGATATGAATTTTGCGCAAAACAGCAACCGCACTGGTCACAGCGCTCGCAGCAATAACAATCGGAATTACAGGCAATGGCATTGGCGTCCTCCTAAAGCGTGTCTGGAAATACCAAATGCATCATGCATCGCCAAAAGCCTGAGAGCGCAAAGCGCGGCAAATTTTTGGCGATTCAAGCTTTCCTGAAACACTTACCCCCCATAATAGTCACGAAACACCCAAATTTCCAGTGCATCAGCACGGCGGTTCTCTCATCAACGTCGCCAAGGCCACCGTCTCCGCCCCCAAATCACTGCTCAAAACACCATCTGCCGCGCCAATCCGCGCCTCATCAGGCTTATTCTGCCCCAACTTCCACGTCCCATCAATGCTGCTTACATCCATGCCAATCGGCGCAATCATCCTCATCATTTTCTCGGCAACACCGTCACCCATCTTTCCCATCGTCCAAACAGGTTTCGGCAACAACCGCTCCTCCATCGCACCAGACAACCGCTCCAACACGCCTTGCAAATCTTCCTGCGGCAACGCCCGCAACGTCCCGCGCAAATGCACGGCAACGTAATTCCAAGTCGGCACCTGATCCGCGACCCCGTACCAGTCAGGCGAAATATACGCATCCGCCCCACTCACCGCGATCACAGCCTCCAGCAGCCCGTCCTTTAGCGCCCGCAATATCGGATTAGATCGCACCAAATGCGCCTCAAGATAGGTTCCATCCACAGATAACTGAAACGGAATATGGCTGACCAACGGCCCACCATCCACATTGATCACCAAATTGCCAAACGCACGCCCGCGCGCAAACGCAATGTTTTGCTGATCGTCAGCTTTTCGATAAGCAGAATTCGGATGCATGAAAAATCCTCAAAAAATCGAAAGAATAAACGCGATTACGGCCAAACCCAACAACACCACACCAGGGCGCCAAGGCGTCGTGACATGGGTGTGCTTTTCCAACTGCTGCGCTGCCAATGTCGCTGGCACACCGCTTAAAATTGCCGCACCCAAAACCGCACATTTCGCCCAGAACATATCATCCCAAACACCAAAATACGTAACAAAGAAAATCACAAACGCCTATGCATAAAACCCAGCACCAACCACAACGTTCAACGCCCGAAACACACCTTTATGGGTTTCCGTAACTTCCGCACCAGCGGCCTTTAAGATTTCCTCATGGTAATCCGCAGGCGCAGGCCCCCGCAGGTACTTCCCACCCAACAAAGCCAGCAAAAACGCCACCACAAAATTCAACACAACTGCCGCTAATAACATCGCCTACACCTCCGTTGGAAACACCGTAACGGCATCCCCCTCTTCCCACTTGGGGTATTTCGTCATGATCGCGCCAAACCTAGCACTGTCTACAAACTGAACGAGCCAACCGCGCAAATTCACCCAATCTTGATCATTGAACCACGCACGATCCGTATTGGCAAATTGGCGCACAAACGGAGCAATGCCGATATCCGCAAACCCAATCTGATCGCCAAATAAAAACGCACAATCCGCCAACATTCCATCCAACTCGCACAAATAAACTGATGCCAATGTGCGCTCTGCCTCAGGATCCACATCCTCGTAACGCACCGCATATTTAAACCGATCCAAATGCCCCTTAAACTCGACCTCGCATCGTTCAACCAATTGCCGCGCCGCACCACCTGCATACAACAATCCCTCTGGGTCCGATTGCGCCAACGCCCAATCCATCACCTCGATGCTTTCCTCAACCACTTGATCCGCCACCAAAACAGGCACCGTCCCCTTGGGCGAGGCCTCCAAGAACGCCCCAGCCTTATCGCGCAACAAAACCTCGCGCAGCTCAACACTCACTCCAGAAGACGCAACCGCCAACCGCGCCCGCATCGCGTAAGGGCACCTCCGAAAGGAATATAAAACAGGCCGCATTCACGCGCCTCCTTGCGCTTCAATGTTCCAAAAATACCTACTCAACCTTGCCATCAAATGCCGCCCTTGCCCAGTGGTCAAGTCCACTTATGATGCTCTTCAAGTAAAGGTATACAAAACATGACATTTAACGAAGCAATGGCCCTGCAACCCACTTGGGTCGGCATCTGGCTAAACGTCCTGCTGCTCGGCGCGTTCATCATGCCGTTGGCTCTGTTTATTTGGCGCGAAACCCGCCTCACAGCCCTCATCACCCTCATCGCGAGCATCCTGGCAGCGGTTCCAGTTAATGTCATGTACA
>JASJIO010000090.1:0-6031 GCA_037625035.1 Amylibacter sp. | reverse complement strand
TGTCCTTACCAATTAGGCTTTTCAGTTTTTTGGGAACGTTGCGTTTGTACCTGTACGAACCATTGGCTCGGCGGAAAACGTACGATGGGAGCTTTGGCATTTGCTTGTCCATGATTCGATTGTCAGACCAATCATCTCCTGTTTCAAGCGCTGAGTACGTTCGTCTGTGACAAATCAGGTGGAGAACACGACTAAGTGGTCCCGAAAGCGGTCCCGATTAATGGCCCAATACACTGATATCGTGATATTTATCTTATTTCTAAGTGGTAAATGGTGCCCCCACACGGCAAAATTAATTTTAATAAAGTATTTATTATCAATAAGTTGAATTAAGCTACATTTCAAAAAGCGGTCCCAAAAGCGGTCCTCTTAGATCGGAGGTGCACCAAGTGTTTCACGCACTAATTTCAAGCTAAACAGCGGATGACTTTATTAGTGCTGCTAGGCAGTTGGTGAAGGTGGGGTGTCTCAAACATTGGCCCAAAGCGGTTCCACCAAAACCGGACCGTTTCATGGCTTACGTCGATACCCCGCTCATGAAGAAGGTCCTCAAAATTACGGAGCGAAAGCGGAAATCGAACATACATCATTACTGCAAGTCGGATGACTTCAGGGCGACGTTTTAAAGTAGCGAAATGGAGAGTATTTTTTCATTTTGGAGTGTTGCTAAAAATGGTATGCAATCGCATTACTGGAATTTTAGGCAATATGCTGCCAGTTGAGAGTTTGACAAAATCCGACGTAAACTAAATAGAGAGATCTGTGTGCGAGTTGCACGAAAAAACGGAATCTAAACTGTGTTGAAGATGTGCTCTCACATTTGGCGTCAATTGTTACTAGCTTTGGCAGTTTTTATAGCCGTCGCTGCGTTTATTCCCGAGATTGCCCATTTGCAAGCGGCTTCAGATAATCATGCAGAGCTGCCTACTGACCATTACCACCCCGATACTGACGCCCAAGAAGGGCCTTGTCATACGGGGGCGACTTGCACTGGCGCAATAGACATTCGTAGTTATGCCGCTCAAATCAACATTGGCTTGTTGGTCGAACAACATCATGTTGTTTTCGCAATCAACCACACGGGTCATGTTTCGGTAAATGACCCGCCCGTCCCAATCCGGTCTGTTTCGTAAAAATAACCGCCAATCTGGTGATCATTCACGAAATATACCAAGGACGAACCAAATGAAATTCAAGACTTTCACACTTGCGGCCTCGATTGCCGTGATCGCCACAACAGTTGCAGCACATAAAGGTGCCACTGGTGTTTTACTGGAACGCATGCAAGCCATGCTTGCGATGGGCAAGGCTACCAAAGCGGTTGCGCCAATGATGCGCGGCCAAATTGATTATGACGCAGACCAGACACGGGCCTATGCGGCTGTTCTTCAGACCCATTCCGGCGAGGCGATGCTGGCATTATTCCCCGACGGTTTAAATGCAAAGCCTTCCGTTGCAAAAGACAACGTGTGGACAGATTGGGAAGAATTCTCAGACCTTGCAAATGATTTGGCGATGTATGCAGCCGCGCTTGATCTCGCTTCCGAAAATGGTTTGGGCGAAGCTGTGCCAGCAGTAGATTCTTTGATGGGTGGCGATACCGTTGACCTGATGGGTGGTGCTGTCGAAGTTGAGCAGACTGCTCAAACACTTGCATCACTGCCCGTGAACACCTTATTCGCTCAGTCGGCGCAAGTTTGCTCGGCGTGCCACTCCAAGTTTCGCGAAGAAGAATAATCCGATGCGTAAAATTGCTATGGGCCTATTGGCCTTAACCGTCGCTGGTGTGGGCGGAATTATGGCGTTGCGGCTGTTTCCAGTCGCAGCACCTGTCACCCCGATTACCTTGGTCGGTGACGTCGCCTCAGGTGGCTATCTCGCGCGTGCATCGGGTTGCATCGCCTGTCACACGGATGTCAAAGGTGGCGGTAGACCCTTGGCAGGTGGTACGGGTTTTGAAACCCAGTTTGGGACTGTCTATGCCCCAAACCTGACTACAGATGTTGAATACGGGATCGGTGATTGGACTATCGAAGATTTTGCCAAGGCCGTGCGTCAAGGTTTGTCGCCTGATGATATTCCATATTATCCGGTCTTTACCTACGCGTTCTACCAGGATTTTACGGATCAGCAGATTGCCGATCTGTGGGCAGCGTTCCAAACGGTAGGCTCTGTTAACGAACCAGCGCCCAAGACCGATTTGGGCTTTCCGTTCTCTGAACGTGCTGGACTTAAATTATGGCGTGCGGCGTTCATGTATGCGCCACGCACATCACCTGTACTGGGGCAATCCGATGCGTGGAACCGCGGACGCGAATTGGTGGAAGGGGCAACGCACTGTGCGGCTTGTCACACTGATCGTAACATTGCGGGCGGTCGCAAGGTTAATACCGGACGTATGCAAGGCAACAACGCGCTGCCGGACGGTTCAAAAGCGCCTACAATCACAAGTGCGGCCTTGGCCGCGGCCGGCTGGGACCTCGACAACCTGAGTTATGCGCTACAAACTGGCATCACACCAACTGGTGACGCGTTTGGCGGCAGCATGGGCGAGGTCGTGCAAATGGGTACTAAATTCCTAACTGAAGAAGACCGTATAGCAATGGCAACTTACCTGATGGATCAATCCGATGACTAGTTTTTTAAAACCTAACCGCCGTGGAGTCTTAATGGGTGTTGCGGCTTTAACGCTTCCGAATTTTGCATCGGCTCAAGATAGCTGGACTACGCTCGCACCACAAAAAGCATCGATGCAAATATTGCCAGACAGCTACCCCACAACCGAGATTTGGGGGTATGGCGGCACGTCACCGGGACCGCAAATTCGCGTGCGCCAAGGACAGCGCGTGCAGCGGCGTTTAATCAACAAACTTGATGACCCAACATCAGTCCACTGGCACGGCATCCGCATTGATAACGCAATGGACGGTGTCCCAGGCCTGACCCAGAATGTGGTGGCACCAGGCGACACCTTTGATTATGATTTTGTTGCACCAGATGCGGGCACATATTGGTATCATTCGCATAACAAATCGACAGAACAAATCGCACGCGGCCTGTACGGCGCTTTGATCGTCGAGGAAGCCGACGCCATTGATGTCGACCGTGAAGAAGTGCTTATTCTTGATGACTGGTTGATGCAGGAAACAGGTGAGATCGATCCTGATTTCAGTGCAGCACATGACCGCAGCCACGCGGGACGCAATGGCAATTTCGTGACCACAAACAGTTTGTATCAACCGACACTGCCAGCCAAAAAGAATGAGCGCATCCGCTTGCGGCTGGTCAACGCCGCAAACGCGCGTATTTTCCCGCTGGCGCTTTTGGGAATGTCGGGATGGGTTGTTGCATATGATGGCATGCCATTGGCAACGCCTGAACCTGTAACTGACATTCTGGTTCTGGCCCCTGCACAGCGCATGGATATTATCGTCGATATCACTGCGAGGGTCGGCGAAGCGGCTGCGTTGATTTGGGCACGCGAGGATCAACCGCAGATTCAGGTCGCGTTCGATGTAACTGACGTGCTGGACACCACAGTGCGACCCGCACCTGCCGCTTTACCTGCCAATGGCGAAGATAGCATGATGGACATGCGCAACGCCACACAAGCCGATCTGGTGATGGAAGGCGGTGCAATGGGTGGGCTAAAAAAAGCCGAACTGGATGGCGAGACAAAAAACTTCCTCGAAATCGCCGCGGCAAACCAGTTTTGGGCGTTCAACGGTATCGTTGGCATGCCAGACACACCATTGGTCGATATCGCGATGGGGGAAACGGTAAAGTTAGCGATCGAAAACAAAACAGTATTCCCACATGCGATGCACCTTCACGGGCAACATTTCCGCGAAATAAAATCTGATGGCAGCATGGGGCCAATGCGTGATACGTTGCTTGTCAGTGGGCGTGCAAACGCACAAATTGCGTTCGTTGGCAGCAATCCGGGCAAATGGCTGTATCATTGCCACATGTTGGCCCATCAAGATGCAGGTATGAAAACCTGGATCAATGTGCGCGCATGATGCGAGCTTTGATGTTAATAAGCTGTGTCGTGGCTGTTGGAATAGTCACCTTTGTAGCGTTTCAAACCGAGGAGGCCACGGCCCAAACTGCATTACAACCACCGGAAACGGATGTCATTGTAGGCGAAACGCTATACGGTAAAAATTGTGCGGCGTGCCATGGGGCCAATCTGGAAGGACAGCCGGACTGGCGGTCGCCCGGTGATGACGGCAAACTGCGTGCACCGCCGCATGATATCAGCGGGCATACGTGGCACCACGGCGATAGCCTGATCTTTCGCTACACAAAACTGGGTGGTAAAGAAGCAATGGCGCAGCAAGGCATGGATTTCGACAGTGGTATGCCCGGTTTCAGAGACGTTTTATCAGACGCCGAAATCTGGAACATCATTGGGTATATCAAATCAACATGGCCGAAACGCATGCAAGACATGCAAGCTGAACGAACCAAAAGTGAACAAATTCAAGGTGACTTAAAATGACTCGATTTACTGCGCTTCTAACCACCGCTGTATTGCTTGCAGCGCCCGTTGTTGCACAAAATTTTACAGAAGATCAGATCAAGGCGCTTGCCATTCAAGCCATCTTGGAAAACCCGCAGGTTGTGATGGAAGCTGTCGCAATTTTGAAAGAACAAGAGGATGCAGCGAAAGCAAAACAATCTGCATCCCTGTTGACATCTCGGCGCGATGCGCTTGAACGGGATCCAAATGCACCCGTACTGGGCAACATCCAAGGTGATGTCACGATTGTTGAGTTTTTTGACTACAACTGCTCGTATTGCAAAAGAGTGAAGCCAGAAGTTCAGACGCTTTTGGCAACTGATCCAAACGTGCGTTTGGTGTACCGCGAATGGCCAATCCTGGGCGAGGGCAGTGTGTTTGCTGCGCGTGCGGCTTTGGCATCCCGCAATCAAGGTAAATACGAAGAATTTCATTGGGCGATTATGGGGCTTCAAGGGCGCGCACAAGAAGAAAGCGTCCTTAAAGTCGCCGCTGACATCGGGTTGGATATCGATCAATTGCGCGCCGATATGGATGCGCCGGAAATCGATGAACATATTCAAACATCACTGGAACTGACAGCAGCGCTTGGCTTTAGTGGCACGCCGTCATTTGTCATCGGTGATGCGCTTGTTCCAGGTTTTGTCAACACAGCGCAGCTGGAAGAATTTGTCGCCGCCGCGCGTGAAGGTGTGAATTAATGCCAGGGTGCTACTCCAACAAAACCGTAGATTGAAACCCAGCACTTTGAAGTGAACCAACGACGTCGGCCTCACTCTTCGAGCTGCTTGCGGTGACTGTATTTGCACTGAGGTCGATGCCCAAATTCGCGAGCAGGTCAAGCGCCGCAATTGCATTTTCAATCGAAACCTTGCAGCGGCAAAAATACGTAAAGGCAGGCTGGTTCGCGCCCAAGCGTAGACTCTATACATGTTCTTGTGCAGAGTTTAGATTTGCAGGTGTGGCCTCATTCGTTTGTTTTTACAAACTCAACATCCGGGCCACACGTTTCTACGCAATCAAAATCGTCTCATATCAATCTGAACTTATTCATGCTCATGCCATTCCTTCAGACAATCACGGAATAGCCCAAACCACTCAGCGAGAAGGTCCTCCACTTTCCTAACTATAGGGGCGGAGCACTTCAAAGGGGGAGGATCAATTTATACCATTCGCTCGTTGCAACTCTCGGATATAGATAGCAACCATGGCAACATCGCCGCGTGTAAGACCCTCGACAGCTGGCATATTCCCAAAGCGCCAGTGGTGAGCGCGAACACCAAGACTGACCGCTCTTTGAAAGCTTTCATCTCCATGATGACTCGGCTCGTATATTTTATGCACGAGTGGCGGCGCAACTCCAACTTGGCCAGCTGCATTGACCCCATGGCAAACCACGCATTTTGCCTCAAAGGCTCGTTTTCCAATTTGGGCGCTATCTGAAAGAGTAGACGGCAATAGAACCTCGGCCAATGTAGTATTTCCCACATCTGCATCAGATTTTTT
>JASJIO010000089.1:0-15374 GCA_037625035.1 Amylibacter sp. | reverse complement strand
GTGGCACTTCAGAGGCCCTGAGACGGTCTCTGAACGTATGCCTGAGGCTGTGGGCAGTCATTCCCCATCTTCTCTTAGTCCACTTGGCTAGGGCATTACTTGCATGAGTGGCATAGCAGCCGTCCTCCTTTATGTACCGAGGAAACACCCACTCACCATCAGACCAAGCTAAGGCTTTCTCCAAGGCTAATGCAGCTGTTGTAGTTAGTGGGAGAGAACGTTCAGATCCCGCCGTCTTCAGTCTACGTTTCTCGTTTGGCCTTATGTGCAGAACTCGTTCAATCAGATCAACGTCCTTAACCTTTAGGCCCACAACCTCAGCCAAACGACAACCTGTCTCACCTAAGATAGGAAACAGAAGGTGGACGTTTGAGCTTGAGACAAGGGCCTGTTCATATCCATCAATCAGTTGTTCAAGTGTGAATGTACCCCTTTTATCAGCGTCTAGCCCCTCACCAATGATTGTCATCTTTGAAAATGGGTTACGTTTATCAATCTCCAGTTCTTGATACGCAAAGTTGATGATTGCATTAATTGTATTCAAATACCTACGAACCGTGCTTGTCTTGTTGCCTTTGGATTGAAGATGAGCCAGCAAAGCCCGTGCATCGTCCCTCTTGTACGATTCAACTTCACGGTCACCAGCTACCGCCAGCAAAGCAGCAATCGGAACTTCACATGATTTTCTGCCTAATTGCCGTGTTTCTATGTATTCCTCAGCTATCGCAGCAAAGGTTATCTTCACTGGGCGAACAGAACGCAGGGCTTGATCAATACACACTTTGATTTTGGTGTTTGATTGCAATGACTGTTTGAGCACATGGGAAAGATGCGTCGCTAAATTACGTGCCTCTTCCTCACACTCAGACAACCTAGCCCGAATAGATTGCCCGTATAACTGCTGATGCTGCTTCGGCACTCTCATCTGAAAGTAATAGGTCCTCCCACGAATAACCGTGTGAGGAATAGAAGATGGTGATTGTGATGTATCCAGAATGTAACCCATGATAGCACTCCCTAAAGTTAAATTAGGCAGTAAAATCAGCAGGTTATTTGCGGTAAATTGGCTCCGACGGTAGGGATCGAACCTACGACCAATTGATTAACAGTCAACTGCTCTACCGCTGAGCTACGTCGGAACACTTATACTTTACGGTGAGCGAGGCTATAGCAAAGGTGATTTAAGGCGTAAATAGAGTAATTGCACTGATCCGAATTATTTTAACGAGAACTGCCCATCTGGGGCGATTGGGCGGTCAGCAATCACCATATTTCGTTCAGACAGATCAATCAGGTGTGCAAATACGTTCCGTGCTGCCGCAGGGATAAGGCGTTGGTCCACATCAGTATAGATTTTCTGGGCCAATTGGATCGGTGTAGACGCGGGAAGCAGTGCAAGTGTTTCCAAAATTTGGGATTCGCGAGATTTACGGTGATTGATTTGGTAGGCAACCATTCCAGCAGGATCAGTGATCGCGCCACCATGACCGGGGAAATAGATCGTATCGTCTGTTCGCTGCGCCATTTTCTCCATTGAATTCATGTAGCTGCGCAAATCACCATCGGGTGGTGACACCATTGTCGTGGCCCAGCCCATCACGTGATCGCCCGATAGAACGGCCCCAGTTCCCTGCACTCCGAAACACAGATGGTTGGATAGATGGCCCGGTGTGTGGATCGACTCAAGCGCCCAACCTTCGCCTTTGATGATGTCGCCATCGCCAATGCGTTGATCTGGCACAAAATCAATGTCCTTGCCCTCTACCCCACCAAGATCAGCCAATGAGGCAAGGCGTTCCATCGTTTCACTGCGCCCTTCATCAGTGGTGCCAAAACCAAGAATTGGTGCGTCTAGGGCGGCTGACATGCGGCGACTAAGCGGGGAATGATCAACATGGGAGTGGGTCACGACGATATGGCTGACGGGGCGGTTAGCGATGGCTGCGATCAAAGCATCAAAATGGGCGTCACTTTCTGGCCCAGGGTCAACAATCGCAAGGCTATTGGTCCCGATCAGGTAACTTTGCGTCCCCGTAAAGGTCATCGGGCTCGCGTTTGGAGCTGTAACCACGGCCACCTGCGGCAAAAGCTGAAGCGGTTGTCCTACGATGGGATTATGCGTGCGATCAAAGGGGTCAGACACCAGATTTACCTCAGCTTAAGGGTTGCATGGCCGTTGTGCGCCACGTAATCGTCATAGGTGATGTTTAACAAATGGCTCAAGCCTTATCTTCCCAGAACCCTGTTTAAGCGGGCGTTTCTGATTCTGATCGTTCCAATCGTTCTCATTCAGGTCGTGGTTGGTGTTATTTTTGTTGAACGCCTGTTCCAAGACGTGTCCCGCCAATTGACAAACTCTGTGTCGATTGACCTCAATCATCTGATTGGCTTGATCAAATCTGGCGAAGACCCGACGAGAGCGGCCACCAATTTACAAATTGAAACGAAATGGCAGGATTCGCCAAATTTTGACGCTGAAGATAACTATCGTGATATCTACGATTTTGCGGGTTGGTACGTCATCGAGACACTGCATTCTGAGGTGCCTGAAGTTCGGGTTGTTGACCTTGCAAGAGAACGCCATTCGGTGTTTATTCTGGCTGAAATTGACGGTCGTGGTGTGATGTTTAGGGTTGCGCGCTCGCGTGTTTCGGCCAGTAATCCACATCAGTTACTGGTCTCTATGATCCTTGCTGCGGTCTTGCTATCAGTGCTGGCGTCGTTGTTTTTACGAAATCAAATCAAACCCATACGCAGGTTGGCTCGTGCAGCCGAGGCCTTCGGTAAGGGGCAAAACCTGCCGCTCAATCCGCGTGGTGCATCCGAGGTGCGCAGTGCGGCAACGGCCTTCCTTTCGATGCGGACGCGAATTGAACGCCAGATTGAACAACGGACTATGATGTTGTCAGGTGTAAGTCATGATTTGCGCACACCTTTGACGCGGTTGAAATTGTCGATCTCGCTAATGGAACCCGATGAGGAAACCGCTCTGATCCAGCGCGATTTAGACGAGATGGAAGAGATTCTCGATGAATTTCTGGCTTTTGCGCGCGGCGACAGTGAAGAGCAAGATGAGCAGGTGTCGCCAAAATCTTTGGCAGAGCAATTGGCCCAAAATGCGAGCCGAAATGAGCAGGACGTTGAGCTGACCTTTGACGGCGCCACCGATGCAGATGCGCCGGTAAAAATGCGCCGACCAGCAGTGCAGCGTGCAATTTCGAATCTGATATATAATGCGTTGAAATATGGTGATAAAACACGTCTAAACGTATACACTGGCGCAGGCTTTGTGGAGTTTGTAGTCGAGGATAACGGCCCTGGAATTTCAGCCGATCAACGGGCAGATGCAGTGATGCCATTTGCGCGATTGGACGCTGCGCGCAACCAAGATAAGGGCGCTGGGGTCGGCCTTGGATTGGCGATTGCGGCGGATATTGCACGCAGTCACGGGGGCAGTTTGACCCTTTCTGAGAGCGATGATCTGGGCGGGCTGAAAGCGGCCTTTAGATTGCCGCGATAGGGGCGTTTTGGAACGTTAACCTTTGGCCACGCAACACCCATATTCGAACAATAAAAATGTCCGCAAAGCGTATGGCATGTGTATGGCTTAATTAATGTTAACACAGATTAAGCTAACACCGCCTTACCCCACAGACCGCTGTTTTAATTATATTTTTCATGCAGGATTCGTAAATCGCGGCGCATGATTTTACTGGTCGCGGTCATCGGCATTTCATCCAGAAATTCGACATGGCGCGGTGCAACATGGGGTGAAACGCGTTTCTTCACGCGGTCGATTAAGTCTTCTTTTAGGGAATCGGTGTAGCTTCCTTTTCGAAGCACAATGAACGCCTTGATCGCCTGCCCGCGAATGTCATCTGGGATGCCAATGACACCTGCAAAGATAACGTCGGGATGTGATTGCAAACAGTTTTCAATTTCGGTTGGCCCAACACGGTAGCCTGCCGAAGATATCACGTCGTCATCGCGAGAGGAGAACCAAAAGAATTCATCTTCGTCCATTTCGGCCACGTCGCCTGTCATCAGATAATCATTTTTGAATTTCGCTTCAGTTTTTTCGGGCGCTTTCCAATATTCAAGGAACATGCCCATGTGATTTCGTTGAATGCCGATTTCCCCAACCGTACCTGTGGGAACTGGTATTCCATTTTCGTCAACCACGGCGACGGTTGCACCCGCATTCGGACGGCCCATGCTGCCGGGTTTTGGATCAAAGGCAACGACACAGTTGCCAAGCACGAGGTTACATTCGGTTTGGCCATAAATTTCGTTGATTGTTAGGCCAAGTCCAGAACGTGCCCACTCAAATGTGCCTGCCCCCAAGGCCTCGCCGCCGCTGAGGACAGAACGCAGCGTCGTTGCACCCGGTGCGGGAACCTGGCGCATGAGTTTGAGCGCGGTTGGCGGGAGGAAAGCGTTGCGAATAGAATGGGTTTCGATCAGGCGATACACCTTTTCTGGATCGAACTTACCCATGCGGTACGCCACAACGGGAACACCGTAGTATAGGCTGGGCATCATCGTGTTCATTAGGCCACCCATCCACGCCCAATCCGCAGGGGTCCATTGAAGATCACCCTTGTGTGGAAAGAAATTATGGGCCGTTTCAACACATGGCAGATGGCCAAGCAGAACACGATGACCGTGAAGCGCGCCTTTTGGTGGGCCTGTTGTACCCGAAGTATAAACGAGCAGCGCGGGGTCATTGGGGCTGGTTATTTGCGTCGTGTAAGTGTCGGATGCTGACGCTAGGTTGGCGTGGAAATCAAGGGCGGTTTCAACGCTGCCATCGATGCAGAAAATGGTTTTCAGGTCGGGCAGATCTTCGGCGACCTCTAACACTTTGGGTAAGTTCGCTTTGTCCGTGACAAGGATTTTTGCGCCCGCGTTTTGCAAGCGAAATTCTAGGGCATCCGCACCGAAAAGCGTGAATAGCGGGAGCGCTACGCCCGCGCATTTGTAGGTGCCAAAGTGACAGATAGCGGTTTCAAGGGATTGTTGTAGTAGGATTGCGCAACGATCACCCCGTTCAAAACCAAAAGCCGTTAACACGTTAGCGAATTGATTTGAAAGCCTGTTAAGCGATTGAAAGGACACATTTTCAACATCGCCTTGATCGTTAGGACAGATCAACGCGACCCGACTTGGGTCTTGTCTGGCCCATCGTTCAACGCAAGCCGTTGCCATGTTGAACTCGCCGAGTTCGGGCCAATGGAAATTAGCCAAGGTCAATTCCCAAGTGTCGCGGCGCGGAACGAAAATATCTGCGAAAGTTGTCATCGGATAAATACTCTGACTGGGAGCAGACTAGTTATCGGAACGCCGAGCACTTGCATTGTTGCGATGGATAATTGCGACCCCGATCTGGCAGGTGTGCCGTTAGGAAGCAGGGTCAGGTTCACGTATGCGTAAGTTTTTTCCAAGACGACGCGGCCTTTTGTTTCTGTTTTGACAAGCGATGTGCTGAGCCAGAAGCCATCTTGGTTTAACAATCCAAGGGATGCGATTGTCAGGCCTTTGTCTTGTTCTGGCCGCTCGGTTGGTTTTGTCGCCTTTGCGATTTGTGCATCGGTTACGTTGGTCGCAGTTTGTTCGGTCAGCGGTTCCGTTGGCGCATCTGGGCGCAATTTGGGACGCGTATTAGTTTGAGTTGGGGTTTGCGCGACTGGATCAGCCGTTTTTTTGGATTTGAACAAGCCAGTATTTGGCATGCTGCACGCCCCCAAAGCCAAAGCTGTAAGGAGCGCTGTGGTGATTTTTAGGATGTTGGTCGCCATGCGTTTGCCCTGCCCCGATGCTACTTTGTCAAACTTATGACGCAGGCCACGGCAATTCAACAGCCCGTTATCACGCCTGGTGCAGATCGGTTTTGGCTTGCCCACGGATTTGTATGGTCCTAAGCCTGAGGTATGACAGATGTACCCAAACTTATTGACCCATTTGCCCGCGCCATCACCTATTTGCGGGTGTCCGTGACGGATCGTTGTGATTTCCGCTGTGTTTATTGCATGTCCGAGAACATGACCTTTCTCCCCAAGAAAGAGCTGTTGAGCCTTGAGGAGTTGGATCGGCTGTGCACTGCATTTGTGGATCAGGGTGTGCGTAAGTTGCGAATTACTGGCGGCGAGCCATTGGTGCGCCGTGGGATCATGGATTATTTCCGTGGTATGAAGCGCCACATTGATAACGGTAAGTTGGATGAGCTGACGTTGACCACAAACGGCAGCCAGTTGCGTCGTTTTGCGGGGGAATTGGCGGAATGTGGTGTGAAACGGGTGAATATCTCACTTGATACGCTGGATGAGAAAAAATTCACAGAAATTACCCGTTGGGGGCGTTTAGCGCAGGTTTTGGATGGTATTGATGCGGCCCAAGAAGCGGGTTTGCGGGTAAAGATTAACGTTGTGGCCCTGAAGGGTGGCAATGAGGACGAGCTGGAAAAGATAGTTGAATGGTGTGCGGATCGCGGCATGGATTTGACCTTTATCGAGGTCATGCCGATGGGTGATCTAGGCAATGAAGATCGGTTGGATCAATATTGGTCGTTGAAGGATCTACGCGCACGGCTGGAGAAAACCTGGACGTTGAGCGAGTTATCAGAGAACACGGGCGGCCCTGCGCGGTATGTTCGGGTGAATGAAACGGATCAAAAGATCGGGTTTATCACACCGTTGACGCATAATTTCTGTGAAAGCTGTAATCGGGTGCGTTTGACGTGCACGGGGCAGTTGTTTCAGTGCTTGGGGCAAGAAGACGAAGCAGATTTGCGCAAGGTTTTGCGGGATAATCCTGACACGGACGCACCTTTGGTGGCGGCCATTCACGCAGCAATTGCAAAAAAGCCAAAGGGCCATGATTTTGATTATTCGCGCCAGAATGTGTCTGGCACGATGTCACGTCACATGAGCCATACGGGCGGATAAATTCTGTAACAATTGGATGGATTGGCTCGCGCGGCTTCACGCCGTTGTGCAAATCCGTTTCAGTGCGTTGACCGTTCCCGCTTTCCTGTGATCAACGCGATACATAGTTTCAAAAGGGGACAATCGATGACACAATTACTTAAATTTCCAGCCTTGAACGTCCAAATGCTTGGGCTGATGTTCATTGCGGGCTTTTTCGCCACCAACGCATTTGATCTGTGGGGGTAAATGATCAGCCCTGCGCTGGGGTTTGCGAATCTTTCACCCCATGGGTTGGCCAAGAGCTTGCTCGGCACGCTTGGGCTACCGAAAGGTGATTTCGCTGGGTATTTCGTACACTTTTATCTTGTGGGTTTGATCGGGTATCCTGTGGGTTGGTTGTTCATATTTAAACCGATTTGGGAACGTGTTCTTGGTAAATCGCACTGGTTTATTCCGTCTGCTATCTACGGCTTCGGGCTTTGGGTATTTGCCATTGGTGGGATCACTGCAATTGCTGGTTTGCCGTTCTTTTTGGGCTTTACGGGAATTGCCTGGGTCGCGTTTGTCGGGCATGTTTTATACGGTATTGTGATGGCGGCTGTGATGCGGTTCATTCGCTAAACGCCGCAGAAATTTACTGATTTGAGGGTCGGCGCGAGTTTGCGTCGGCCTTTTTCGTTTCTGCGATTGGCGCGGAAATTTGCTTAAAAGCGATCCTTTAAGCCCAATAATGACTTCGCGCCTAGGGTGTGTTACGGTGGTTTATTAAACCAATTAATACCGAGCCCGCCGACGCTGTGTTTTTTCGCTTCGTTGGCTGAATTTTTAAAAAACTTATTGAAAGGAGGGTCGAAATGGCCACTCGTAGAACGCAATCCGTGCGTATTTCGGAACTTGAAGATCGAATCGAACAGTTGATTGAACGGTATGAGAATTCCCATCAGGATCATTTTCATGATGACGGCGATGCGCCCCATGTTTGTGCGTTGCCAGAAATGCCCAAACGGGTGTTCGAAGAAGGTGTCTCTCCTGACCGCGAACAGGCTATTATTTCCACTGGCAACAAGTGGGTGAATGGCACGAACATCCATTACTTCATGTATACGGACGGCATTTTTCGCGGTGCGAGCGATCAATAAGACGTGGTGCGCGAGGCGTTTAAGGTGTGGGCCGACGACGACTTTGGCCTGACCTTTACCGACGTGTCTGACATTGAAGATGCGGAACTGCGCATTGGTTTTCTGCGCAACAACGGATCGTGGTCTTATGACGGGACGGTCGCGCTGCAAATCGGGCAGAATGAACGCACGATGAACTTTGGTTGGGATATCACCCAAAGTGGCAGCAATGGGTTGGATACTGCGGTGCATGAAATCGGCCACGCGCTGGGGTTAAAACACGAGCATCAAAACCCGAATGCAGGCATCGTTTGGAACCGTCAGGCGGTTTACGATTACTTTGCACGCACGCAAACACCGCCTTGGGATGAGGCAAAGACCAACAACAATATCCTGAATACGGTGGATGCAACGGCGGTGGATGGGTCGGATTGGGATCGGATTCGGTCATGCATTATTCGTTTGCGGCCGGGTTAATCAGCCAACCGCCAGAATTTCGCGATGGGCTAGCCCCTGCCCTTGGCCTTTTAGGATCGCGACAAGGAGGTCATTCAGCGCATTTATCCACCGCTGGGTCGATCAAACGTACTGCCGCAAATCAAGGCGTTCGAATCAAAGCAGTTGTCTTTGCAACACGGCGATCAGGCCAATTTCGCTGTGATCCCTGAACATTCGAGGGATTATACGTTTTCCACCTTTGGTGGGACCGACACTGTGATGGTCTTGGTCGAGGATATCGACGGAGATCCTGTTTACGTCAAAGGCGATGATGACAGCGGGTTTAGTCGCAACGCGAAGTTCACGGTTCACCTGATCAAAGGGCGCGTCTATAAGCTGCGCATTCGGTTGTATTACAACTGGGCCGAGGGCGAAACGGTTGTGATGATGTGGTAAAATCCGTGTGCTGGTGCACAGATACTATTGGGCGTCAGCACGCAACAATTGGACGCGCCGTGGCGGGATATTGGCAATTTCAACACCCATAAACACGTGGAATGTATCAAGGGCGCAGTCAATCACCGTGTGATCGGACACCCAGCCCCCCATCGAAAAATAGGTGCGGAACAGCGGCGGCATCGTTGCCGTGGCTGTTCTGAGCGTCGGTTTATGATCTGCGAGCCGGGTCGCAAACGCATCCGTTTCTGGGGATTTAATCTGGGGCGCCCATTCTTTTGGGGCAAGGTGACGGGTTTCTAGCAGGGACAGCGCATCGGTGAACGGCGCTGTGTCATTGCCCGGAAACGACGAGCAGCCGATCATAAGGCCAATGTTGTGGGTGTCGACGTAGCGGGTTAGCACGGCCCAACCCAGACGCAGGATATTGGGGTCCGTGGCATCGGGTGCAGTGCAAAAACGGCCAATTTCGAGGATCGGATTGGTATAAGATGCAATCCGCGACAGATCGTAGAATTGCGCAGAATAGGTGTTTTGGATGTTCGCGCCGTTATTAAGGAGCATGATGCGAAAACAAGATTGCAGGATGCCCGTTTCTACATCCTCGAACAAAACGTGCTGGCAGAAGGCATCAAACGGATCACTGTCGAGCGATTTTTCCTGCTCTGACGTGCCGACAAACATATTGTAGCGCAACTGCTGTGCCATTTGCAGATCGGCGGGCGTTTGGGCAAGGCGGGCCCGAAAGCCGCCCTTTACCACAGGTTGGATCGACGCGATTGTCTGTTCAAAGGCACTCATTAGACACCAAGAGTTGATCTTAGCCCGTTGTTGAATAGGCGTTTTGCTATAGTTATGTTTTAAAAGTGAAAACGACAATGTCACGATACACAATAGTTATTCCGAAAGGCCCGCGAAATGGTTGAGAAAATCGAAAAATCTGATGCTGAATGGCGCGAACAGTTGTCTGACCTTGCCTTTAAGGTAACGCGCAAGGCGGGCACAGAGCGTGCTTTTACCAACGACAATTATCCAAAAACAGGCGGCATGTTTCATTGCGTGTGCTGTGATGCGGTCCTGTTTGATGCGGATTCAAAGTTTGACAGCGGCACGGGTTGGCCATCGTTTTATCAGCCCAAAGACGGAAATGCAGTGGATGAGCACGAAGACAATGGCTGGTTCATGCGCCGTACCGAAGTTGTGTGCGCGCGGTGTGACGCGCATTTAGGGCATGTGTTTCCAGACGGGCCACAGCCGACAGGGTTGCGATACTGTATGAACGGTGTTGCGATGACATTTAAAGAAGAGTGACGTTTAAAGAGAACGTCTGAGAAAACGACAGTAAAAAGGCAAGCCGTTGAAAAGCGCGCGCCTTTTTACCAGTTTTTATCCATCTTCGCCGGTCAATGCGCCTGGACCAAAGTTGCCGATGTTACGCACGATCTGTTTAAAGAACGTTGTACCAGCAACACCCGTATCTGTGGTGCGACGGCTGAATTGAACAACTTTGCCATCTTCGAGGCCGAAGCGTTCGATGTTTGAAACCGTATCGTTTGCATCAAACGAAATCGCAAGGATTGTGCGTTCGACGATTTCGGGTTTGTTATAGGTGTAATACCGCACGCGACTGAACATATAGTACCACGCACCGTCAGATAACACGCCCGTGGAGGATGGTCGTCCAATGACCTCTTCTACGGTGCCGCGCGAAACTGATCCGACGAGAACATTTTCCAGTTCCACATCGGTTGGGACGTACCCGTGATTGGTATAAGTTGCAGAACAGGCCGACAGCCCGATCAGGGCTATGCCTGCTGCAAAATTCTTGATCTTCGTGCCAAGCGCGAATTGCATATTGCTTGTGCCCCGTATGTTGTGCCACTTGCGCGGCGTACCTTGCTCTTGGGTGACAATCAAATATCTTGGGAGAAAGTGCAATGAAAATGCGCAATATAAGTGAAATGGTAGGCGTAAAATGACGAGTTCTGCAAAGCAACCGAAACGAAAAGTCACAGATCCCGTTTTGATCGTGGCTGAAATGCCGACTGGGCGTGAAGTTTCCTTTGAAATTGTTTTTGATAGCGACCAGAAAACAAAGGCGATTGAGCAGTTAGCGTTGGTCGACCTGCAAAAACTGCGGTTTGTTGGAAAACTGACGCCGCGAGGCAAGTCTGATTGGATTTTAAGCGCGGATTTAGGCGCTTCAGCGACGCAGGCCTGTGTTGTGACGCTGGAACCCGTGAGGGCGCGCATTGATTCGCCTGTCAGCCGCGTTTTCACCTCTCGTTGGGAAGAACCAGACCCCGATAGCGTGTCCGAGATGAACGGCGACGTCGAATCAGAGCCCGTTCCTGAGATAATTGACCTCGAGGCGATTGCAATTGAGGCATTGGCGTTGGCCCTGCCCCTTTATCCGCGCAAAGAAGATGCCGGGTTAGATGATGCAGTATTTAGCGAGCCAGGCGTTAAACCAATGACGGACGAGGATACAAAACCCTTTGCTGGACTTGCCGCATTAAAAGAAAAGCTAGAAAAAGACGAATAAGGTTCCTATTAAAGGGTTGCGAAACCACATATTCTTTGTATTTTCGCGCTTCTTGTATTCAAGCGGCCAAAGACGCCTTGTTCTTATCTTGAACAGGGGTTAGACGGTCGCTCATCCGGGTAAAACGCCCGCATTAAATTGAGGTTGTGACATGGCTGTCCCAAAAAGCAAAATCACCCGTTCCCGTCGCGGAAATCGTCGTTCCCATGATAGCTTGGTTGCAGACAATCCGAACGAATGCCAAAACTGTGGCGAGCTGAAACGCCCGCACCACGTTTGTGGCGCTTGTGGCCACTATGCTGATCGTGAAGTTGTTGCTGTTGTAGAAGACACCTACATCGACGAAGACGCAGCATAAGCGTAGAGGATTGGCTGATCAGATATGCAAACAAGCGTAGCGATCAGCCCTTCTTCTGTACAAAATTCTACAGCAAAAACAGTTATTTCTGTTGATGCAATGGGCGGCGACCTTGGGGTCGCCGTTGTCATTGATGGCATGGCGCGTGCCGCCAGTAAAAACCCCGAAATCAACTTTATTGTTCACGGTGATGAGCCAACGATCACCCCCCTATTGGCAAAACGCAAAGGTTTGACGGGGCGTGTTTCCGTGCGCCATACCGACGAAGTTGTAGATATGCACGACCGCCCCAGCCATGTGATGCGCCACGGCAAAGGCACCTCGATGTGGTCTTGCCTAGAAGCAGTGCGAACCAAAGAGGCCAGCGTTGCGGTGTCTTGTGGCAATACAGGGGCGTTGATGGCGCTCTCGATGATTCGTCTGCGCAAGGCAGCGGGTGTTAAACGCCCCGCGATTGCGATTCTTTGGCCAAGCCTTAATCCGCAGGGGTTTAACGTGATGTTGGATGTGGGCGCGGATATTCGCGCGGACGCCCACGATTTGAAGGTTTTCGCGCTGATGGGCGCGTCCTATGCCCGCAATGGTTTGGGATTGAAACGCCCGCGTATCGGATTGTTGAACGTCGGAACCGAAGATCACAAAGGCAAACCAGAGCTGCACGAGGCCAATGACATCATCGCTGAAGACGCGAAGATGAACGGGTTCGAATATGTCGGTTTTGTTGAGGGTGGCGATATCCCCTCTGACAAAGTGGATGTGATTGTGACCGATGGATTTACTGGAAATGTGGCCCTGAAAACGGGCGAAGGCACTGCGAGCTTGATCGGGTTGCGGATGCGCGAAGCATTCACGCGCAACTTGTTGTCAAAACTCTCGGCGCTGTTTGTGCTGCGTTCACTGCGCCATCTGCGCGACAAAATTGACCCAAGACAGGTGAATGGCGGCGTGTTCTTGGGGTTGAACGGCACGGTGATCAAATCACACGGCGCGGCGGATGCCACAGGTGTAGAAGCGGCCATTCGTTTGGCGTTTCAGCTGGCGCATCTAGGGTTTACCGAAAAACTGGCGGCGCGTGTTGCATCTGGTATGCAGAACCGCCAAGATGAAGACGAAACCAATGGCGAAATCGTTGATACGCCACAGAGTAGCGAGAACACCTGACAGATGAGTATGATCCGAGCCGTTGCTGTAGGTGTGGGCCACTATTTGCCGAAACGTGTTGTTCCCAATGAAGAATTTCAAAACTGGATGGAAACATCTGACGAGTGGATCAAGAGCCGCTCGGGGATTGAACGGCGCCATTTCGCAGCCGACGGAGAGTTCACATCTGATCTGGCTGTCCATGCCGCAAATGCCGCGTTGAAAGACGCGAATTTGCAAGGTTCGGACATCGATGCCATCGTTTTGGCGACCTCGACGCCAGATCAAACGTTCCCGTCTACGGCCACGAAGGTGCAACATCGCATTGGGATGACCGGCGGATTTGCCTTTGACATTCAGGCGGTTTGTGCAGGGTTTGCCTTTGCGCTGGCCAATGCAAATGCGTTGGTGGTATCGGGCCAGGCCAAACGGGTATTGGTTATCGGTGCAGAAACTTTCAGCCGCATTATGAATTGGGAAGATCGCACGACCTGTGTGCTGTTTGGGGATGGCGCGGGTGCGCTGATTCTAGAAGCGCAGGACGGCAAGGGCGACACATCAGATCGTGGTATTTTGGCGACAGATTTGAATTCTGACGGGCAGTACAATGACTTGCTGTATGTCAGTGGTGGGGTGTCGTCGACGCAAACCACGGGCCATCTGGTGATGGAAGGCAAAGAGGTGTTCAAACACGCAGTTGCCAAATTGGCAGCGACGGCGAATACTGCACTTGGCAAGGCTGGATTGAGTCACGAAGATGTGGACTGGGTTGTGCCACATCAGGCAAATTTACGCATCATCAAAAGCACTGCTGCAAAATTAAAAGTACCTATGGAAAAGGTCGTTGTGACTGTTCAGGATCACGGAAATACTTCAGCCGCGTCTATTCCGCTGGCATTGTCTGTTGCGCACAACAGAGGCCAAATTAAACGTGGGCAGGTTTTAGTCGCGGAAGCGATTGGTGGTGGATTGGCGTGGGGCGCAGTTGTTTTACGCTGGTAAATCCAGTAAAATTTTAACATTACTCACTTTAAATCAAAGATTTACGCACGAAAGTTAAACCAATACATTGATACAAAGAGCGTTTATCTCGCTTGGCAAAATATATCTTAAAAACCAATGCCTTGTAGTTGACTCGTAAATCAAAAAACAAATACTGTTTCTGGACAGCCTTAGGGAGAAAGTTATGAATGGAAAGACTTTGACGCGAATGGATTTAAGTGAATCCGTATTTAGAGAAGTTGGATTATCACGCAATGAATCTGCTGATTTGGTAGAGAGCGTTCTTGATAATATTTCTGATGCATTGGTAAGCGGAGATAACGTTAAGATTTCGTCTTTCGGTACGTTCAGCATCCGTGACAAGACCGAACGAATTGGTCGTAACCCAAAAACTGGCGAAGAGGTTCCTATTCGACCACGCCGGGTTTTGACGTTTCGCCCTAGCCATCTAATGAAAGACCGTGTGGCAAACGGTAACAAGTCCTAAGCACTGTCAGGACCGAACATGAGTAAATCACCTGACGCGTTTCGAACCATTTCAGAAGTCTCTGAATGGCTGGATACTCCGACCTATGTATTGCGGTTTTGGGAGAGCCATTTTCCACAGATCAAACCTGTGAAACGCGCAGGCGGGCGACGGTATTACCGCCCCGACGATATGCTGCTGTTGGGCGGTATCAAACAATTGCTGCACTTTGACGATAAATCCATCAAGCACGTAAAGGGTTTGTTGAAGAAGAATGGCGTAAAGCACGTTATGGAGCTTTCGTTTGATCTCGACAACCAAGTGGTTTCGCCCCCATCCAAGGCCGATACAGACGACAAAGCCGATATCGACAAGATTGTGAAATCAAAACCAAAGGCCAAAAAGAAAGCGCCTACGGTAGAGGTTCAGGTTGTTAAAAAAGGCAAAATCGCGCAAGACACCGAACAGGATGGCGAAGGCGATAAAGCTGACAGCAAGGTTGCAAAACAAGCCGCGCCCAAGGAGGCAGCCGTGAGCACAGCAGATGAAACACAAGACGCGATGGCCAAGGCCAAAGCGAGCGAAGCGGCGCGCATAGAAGCCGCCAAAATAGCCGCCGCCGAAAAGCAAGCAGCGGACAGTGATGCAGAGGAGTGGGCGGATTTGGTTCCCGATGGGATCAAAGCTGTGCCGTATCGCATTCGCCCTGCAATGGATTACGATGCAGAAGCGATAGGTGAAATTGAAACGTTGTATTACAGTCTGTGGATGGCACGAAATTCTATGAAACGCGCCAGAAATCAGCAAGAAAAACACGCGCGTTAACACGCGGTTTCTGGCTTGCGGTCATGGCCTAGACCCCTTACATCACGAAAACATGCGGCGTCTGATGGTGCTGCAAAATAGTCGGGCTATAGCGCAGCTT
>JASJIO010000088.1:0-5918 GCA_037625035.1 Amylibacter sp. | reverse complement strand
GAAATGACCAGTGTCCGCTGTGGAATTCAGGCGAACTTTAATAGTGGTTGACTTAGCCATGTGATATCTCCTCGGGCAGACCGCGCTGCAAAATCTCGAATTTGCCTTCTACAACACCCAGCAAAGCTGTCAACCCAAATGAGCCTGAAAACCTACGCCAGACCCCCACCGACCAAACGCCGTGCAATATCAGCGTATGCCTCGGCAATTGGGCTGTCAGTAGCTGCAATTGGCGTCCCAGAATCCCCGGCCAGACGGATATCCAGCTCCAAAGGAATCGCTCCCAGAAAAGGCAATCCCAGTCGTTCGGCCTCGTCCTTTGCGCCACCATGCCCAAACAGATGCGCTTCGTGCCCACATTTCGGGCAGATATACGTCGACATGTTTTCGATCATGCCCAGAATCGGCGTCTTAGTCTTTTCAAACATGTTCATAGCTTTGCGCGCATCGATCAGCGCCACGTCTTGGGGCGTAGACACCACAATCGCACCCGTCACTTTGGCCTTTTGCGCCAAGGTCAGCTGCACATCACCCGTACCCGGTGGCAAATCAACGATCAGCACGTCCAATTCGCCCCATTCAACCTGTCCCAACATTTGCTGCAACGCGCCCATCAACATCGGGCCACGCCAAACAACCGCTTGATCCTCTTCCAGCATCAAACCAATCGACATCATCGTCACGCCGTGCGCCTGCAATGGAATAATTGTCTTCCCGTCAGGCGAACTTGGCCGTTTGTTCACACCCATCATGCGCGGCTGGCTCGGCCCATAAATATCCGCGTCCAACAAACCGACACGCCGCCCTTGTTTGGCCAAGGCCACCGCAAGGTTGCTTGACACAGTTGATTTCCCAACGCCGCCCTTGCCAGACGCAATCGCCAAAATCCGATCCACACCCGCAACAGGGGCTTGATCCGCGCTTGGCTTTGGGTGTCCGCCGATCTTCAAACTTGGTGGCTCTGGCGCTTTTGGCGCAGGGCCATGGGCTGTCAACAAAACGGACGCGCTATCGACACCGTCCATGCGGCTCACGATCTGCTCAGCCGCTTGGCGCACCGGCTCCATGCTCGGCCCCAACTCTGGCGGAACCTCCAACACAAAGCGCAACGCGCCGCCCTCAATACTTACCGCGCGCACATAATCCGCACTGACAACATCACGGCCATCTTGCAGCTTAAGCACCTTAAGCGCCTCTAAAACATCGGTTTGGGTTACAGCCATGTGTTTAATCCTTCAGATCATCCCGCTTTCACCCTTTGGGGCGCAAAGCGTGGGTTGCGCTCCACCGCGCTTGGGCCTTAACTTGTCCATCACGCGAAAAAGGGCAAGAGGCGATGCGCCGCAAGGTGCGACAAACTCATGGAAATCTTCACAACTGCAATCGGTCTGATCCTCTCAGGTGACAAAGACCTCATGACGATTATCGCCCTCTCTTTGCGCGTCAGCCTATCTGCAACGCTCATCGCGGCCCTGTTCGCGATCCCCGCAGGGGCCGCCCTCGCGATCCTGCAATTCCCGGGCCACCGACTGCTGCTGGTGATATCCAGCGCCTTCATGGCCCTGCCCCCCGTCGTCGTCGGCCTCGCCATTTACCTGCTGTTGTCACGCTCTGGCCCACTCGGAAATCTCGGCCTGCTATTCACCCCAACAGCCATGATCATCGCGCAAACTGTGCTGATCTTCCCGATCATCCTGTCGCTCACACACCAAGCCGTCCAACCGCTAAACCGCGAATACATCAGCCTGTTCAACGCGCTCGACACACCACGCGGCTTGCGCATTAGCACCATCATCTGGGACGCGCGTTTTGCCGTCTCCGTGGCCATCCTCGCAGGGTTTGGTCGCGCCTTAGCCGAGGTCGGCGCCGTCATCATCGTAGGGGGCAATATCAACGGCCTCACCCGCGTCATGACCACGACAATCGCGCTGGAAACCTCCAAAGGGAACCTGCAACTCGCCCTCGCGCTCGGCATCGTCCTGCTCGCCATCGCATTTTTCGTGAACCTGCTCACCCACACCATCGCGCGCATGGGCGAAAAATACCAAACGGTCCGCGCATGAGCGATGTTTCACTGGCCCAAGCCGAAGTTATCATCGGCGATGAGCCCCTACTCGGCCCCATCACGCTCGACCTTGCGCTAAACGGCATCACTGCCACGCTTGGCCCCAACGGTGCTGGAAAATCCCTGTTCCTCGCGCTGTGTCACGGAACAATCCTACCCACAAACGGTGCCGTTTTGTGGTCGGGTGAACCCGCCGATCAAAACCGCGCCACACGCGGCTACATGCTGCAGACCCCCGTCGTGCTACGCCGCACCGTACAAGCCAACATCGATTTCGCGCTGCAATCCCACGGTGTCGCGCGCGCAGATCGCACCGCCAAAGTTGACGCCGCTCTTGCCCGCGCCCGCCTCACAGATCGCGCCAACGCCCCTGCCGCAACATTATCAGGTGGCGAATTGCGCCGCATGAACCTCGCCCGCGCGCTGGTCACCGATCCAAACGTGCTCCTGCTCGATGAACCCTTCGCGGGCCTAGATCCGGCCGCATCTGCCGCAATGGAAGCCATCATCACCGATGTCGCCAAAACCACACCCATTTTAATGGCGCACCACGACCTCGTTCAAACCCGCCGCATGGCCACCCACGTCCTGTTCTTCACGAACGGTCAACTGCGCGAAAACGCCCTTGCCAAAGATTTCTTTACAAATGCAAAAAGCAACGACGCCGTTCAATTCCTACAAGGCCAGCTTTTATGAAATTCCTAACCGTGCTTGCCGCCCTTATATTCGCAACAACGGCCACAGCAGACACGGCAATCACGCTGGCCTCCACGACCTCGACGCAAAACTCTGGCCTGTACGAATTTCTGCTACCTAAATTCACGGCTGAAACAGGCATCACCGTACACGTTGTCGCCGTGGGCACAGGCCAAGCCATCAAAATCGCACAAAACGGCGATGCAGACGCCTTATTGGTACACCACCGCGCATCAGAGGACGCATTCGTCGCCGAAGGTTACGGCATTGAACGGCGCGATGTGATGTACAATGATTTTGTCATCATCGGCCCAAAATCCGATCTCGCTGGCGTGACTGCCGCCAAAACCACTTCCCAAGCCCTGACAGCCATTCACGCCGCACAATCCTTGTTCATTTCACGCGGCGATGATAGTGGCACCCATAAAAAAGAACGCGAACTGTGGGCGGCAGCTGAAATCATCCCAAACGGCACTTGGTATCGTGAAATTGGAGCAGGAATGGGGCCCGCATTGAATATGGCCGCTGCTACAGACGCCTACCTCATGTCAGATCGCGGCACTTGGTTGTCCTTTGGAAACGCCCAGAACCTCAAGATTCTGTTTGAGGGTGAATCGCAACTTCGTAACCCCTACGGTCTTATTTTAGTGAACCCCGTACGCCACAACCACGTAGACGTCACATCTGCCCGCCGCTTCGCCGATTGGATCACCTCCCCCGCTGGCCAACACGCAATAGCCGAGATCCGCGTTGAAAATAAACAGCTTTTCTGCCCGAATGCTCAACCAGAACAAGACAGCAAAGCCTTTTGCCCCTCTGATTCTGCCCAAAACTAACCTCCAAGCCATGCAAAAAGCGCATAGCGGAAATGCAAATTTTTCAACTACACAAATGCTGCAGTGCAGCTTAAGTTCATATCAACGCTCAGAGCTACACGGACATGCGGTGCCTCCCATACCGCGCAAGCGCACTGTCCACATAGTGAAAGCCTAAGCAAACGGCCTTTTGGCTGAAATACGGGATCGTGGTTTTCCTCCCTGTTGACACGATCCTAAATATTACGGCGGTGCGTCTCCTACGTACCGCCGTTTTTTATGCCTTATCCCTAAAAACAATGTGGCGTCCATGCGCACAGCGCATAGCGGTTTTGACCAAGTTTCCCCTACTCAATTTCTGTGGATCACATATCTCAGGGTAAGAACCAAAACGCAAAACAGCAAATCAAAGGACATCTGTCATGTCAACTTTCGCAACAAACACATCCACCCACCCTGCATTCAACAACGTATTTGGCAACCTAGTCGCAGCATTGTCTGGTTTGGTTGAAACTGCCGTTCACTACTACAAGTACCGTCAAACAATCAAACAACTCAGCAACCTGTCGCGCGCAGAATTGTTTGACCTTGGCCTAAGCCGCAGCTCAATCAAATCCGTAGCTAACGAAGCTGTTTACGGCGCATAAGCGCAAAATTCTGCTTGCAACCCAAAAGGCATCGCGTCTCACACGCGGTGCCTTTTTCATGTTTGCGGCCCTTTCGGCACACCAGTTGCATTAAATACATTCTGCAATAGCCGCGCTTTCGTATTTTTCCTAAACTTCGCAAAAATACCAATCAGGCCAATACACGTGTTCACAAACGACACCCTCATTTTCAAATTTCGCGGCCCTTTTGGGGTTCCCGTTGAAATCGGCGCATCGATTCTGTTTCTGGCGTTCATCTTCATTCAACCGCTGAACGGTATTCACCTCGATAAAATCGTCTTCTTCTTGCTGATCGTTCTGGCGATTTTCCTGCATGAATTTGGCCACGCATGGGGCACAATCATCCAGGGCCACACTGTCAAACGGGTGATGATCTACGGCGGTGGTGGTTTTTGCGAAGGCGTTCGCGCCCTGCCCCGCGCCGAAGAAGAGTTCGTCGTTGCAATGGGCCCCATCGTGAACCTCGCACTTTGGGCGATCTGCTCACTGGCATTCCCGTTTGTACAAGAAAGCAGCCTCTATTTCATCGCCAAATACGTCTACTGGTTTGCACACATTAACTTTTTCTTGTTCTGCATGAACATGATTCCCGTGCAACCGCTCGATGGTGGCAAACTCTTTTACCTTACACTGCGGCGCTGGTTTGACCGTGCCAAAGCCATCAAAATCGCGGGTTTCGTCGGCCTTGTCTGCGCAGTATTATGGATTCCAGCCATGATTATCTGTTTTGTCGTTCTCGGCTTTTTGCTGCTGTTCGTGCCATCCATCAAAATCCATTGGCAGATGTTTCGCGGCGACGTCACTTAACGCGCAATCACCCTAGAACGGCACACCATCAGGGGCCGTCACATAGCTTGCGACAACCTTTTTGATGCCCGCTTTATCAAACGCAATCTCCAGCTTGTCGCCTTCGATCCCCGTCACAGCCCCATAGCCGAATTTCTGGTGAAATACCCGATCCCCAAGCCCGAATGACGAAACCGCTTGGCTATCAATCACCAGATTTTTGCCGCCACTGGGCTGGCTAACACCGCGTTGTGCCACGCGCGCCTGCATTCGTCGCCAACCAGGTGAATTATACGCATCCGCACGGCTCGCTTTTTCCATCAAATCCGATCCTGCGGGCGTTCCCTCAAACGTCGAACTGCTTGCTGCACCAAATCCACCGCCGTACAATCCGGGCGGCGTCAAAACCTCTACGTGTTTTTCCGGCATTTCATCAATGAAACGGCTTGGCATCGATGATTGCCACTGCCCAAACACCCGTCTGTTCGCCGCAAAGGATATCGTGCAAAACTCCTCCGCCCGCGTGATCCCTACGTATGCCAAACGGCGCTCTTCTTCTAACCCCTTGGTCCCACTTTCATCCATCGATCGCTGCGACGGGAACAACCCATCTTCCCAACCGGGCAAGAACACCACAGGGAATTCCAGCCCCTTAGACCCGTGCAACGTCATGATGCTGACCTTTGGCACATCATCTTCTTGCTCGTTTTCCATGATCAGGCTGACGTGCTCCAAGAAACCTTGCAGGTTTTCGAAATTCTCCAACGCTTTGACCAGCTCTTTCAGGTTTTCCAACCGCCCCGGTGCCTCGGGTGTTTTGTCATTGCGCCAGTGATCCGTGTAACCAGATTCTTCCAGAATAATCTCGGCTAATTCCAAATGGCTATG
>JASJIO010000087.1:0-4338 GCA_037625035.1 Amylibacter sp. | reverse complement strand
ACCGCTAAAATCAAAAACACACCTTAAACACACTTTTTGCCGTGTTGCTGACTATTTTTAGGGCTCAATCGCTGTGTTGAACACAGTATTGGCTGTTGCTGTGTTGCTAACACTGTGTTGGCGGAGTTTTGAGCGGACATTGTTGGGAACACAAAGCTTGGAGTTTGCTTTTTGTAACCAAGGATTTCACAGCTTCGCCTCTAAGCGGACATTGGTGCATCTCGCAGCGAATGGCCGCTACGAGCCCCTACTGTTTTATGCTGCGTGGTCATCGAACGACAGTAACGCGCAGAAAGCGGTCATACACTTATGATGACTTACTTTTCGCCGCCTACTTCGAAGGCTTACAGAGCTTCCGCTCTGTTTCCTATCCTGCCATTTCTTGAGTTGCCCGCACGATTCTAGCGATATTGGGAGGAATGGCGGGTTTTTGATTGGACCCACCTTCAATCTAACGGCTCTATCAAGCGCCGAACCTTTTGTAACCAAGCCTATTTCATTAAAGCGCCTGGGTTCATGATGTTTTCTGGATCCATGGCTCGTTTGATGCGTTTCAACGTGTCAAATTTTGCCTGCCCGCTATAGATCTCCAAATCACCCGTCTTCAACCGGCCAATACCATGTTCCGCGCTAATCGATCCGCCATGATGACTGGTTGTCTCGTTTATCGCCATGCGTACGGCCTCGATGATTTCTGGGTTCGCCGCCAGAAACGCAGCTTTTGTCACTCCTGGCGGAGGTAAAACGTTGTGGTGGATATTCCCATCTCCGATGTGTCCATAGCTGTTGATCTGAACATCAGCGTTGATGCCGTGGATCGCCCTGATCGTGTCGGCAATGAAAGCATCAACCCGACTGATTGGGACTGATGTATCGCTGTTGCAAAACGCACCTGCCATGCGGTTTGCTTCGGGTGTGTTTTCCCGCAAACCCCACAGGCCGTCGCGCTGTGATTGCGACTGGGCAATCACTGCATCCAGCAACAGGCCCTTTTCAAAGCAGTTGGCCAATGCAGCTTCGAGACGCTCCCCAAAGCCGAGCTGCCCTGAGGCTTCCAGCAGCAAGGACCACTCATGGTTATCGTCGAATGGGTTTCGGAGAGTTGGAAACTTTGAGACGACCAATTCCAGCCCCAGACCACTCATCAATTCCAAGGCCGAGATGCTGTCGCCCAGATGTTTCTTGAGCGCGCGATAAAGTGCCAGCGCGTGAGCCGGCGACTCGATGGCCAGAAATGCTGTACCTGTTTCGGGATCGGCAGGTTTTATTTTAAGCGATGCAGCGGTGATAATTCCAAGGGTTCCCTCGCTGCCGATAAGCAGGTGAAGCAAGTCATAACCAGTATTGTTTTTGTGCAGCGGGCTAAGTTCGCTCAGGATCGACCCGTCGGGTAAAACCGCTTCGATGCCAAGGCATAAATCGCGTGCATTGCCGTGTCGAAGCACCTGAATACCGCCCGCATTCGTCGCTAGGTTTCCTCCGATACAACAACTTCCCTTTGATGCCATGCTTAATGGAAACATCATGTCATGCTCTTCTGCCGCAGTATGAATATCCTCAAGAATGCAGCCGGCTTCGGCAATGATCACACCGTCGTCGACCAGTATGTCTCTGACCTCGTTCATTTTCTCAAGCGACATGATAATGGCGTTGTCACTGTGGATTGACAGCTGCCCCGCAACAACGCCCGTCCCACCACTGTAGGGCACGATGCCTACTTTGGCGCGGTTGCAAAGCCGGACAACGGCGGCCACTTGTTCAGTCGAATTGGGCAAGACAACTAAGCACCCCAGGCCCATGAACCGACCGCGAGGATCTTCAAAATAGCGTGGAGCGTCCTGAGCGTCTTTCCAGCCACCATCGCCAACGACAGTTTTGATATCGTTTAGCAATTGTATCTTTGGTTTTTTGAACTCAAGGCCCGGCACTTCGCGATCTCCAGAATAGGTTGTTCTTGCACCCTTCCGCGGAAATCAAATTTTAGCAAATCAAAAAAATTCGAGCATTCGTAAAATATTTCTTTAGGGAGCGTGGTGTGTCTCGTGTTCTTCGATCGTCAGAACTATCTGTTCGAACAGACGCTGAACAAGCTTGATTTTAGAGCAATCGGCGCGGGTCATAACACCCAATGTCCGTGAGACCGCTGTCGGTCCTAAGGGTATTTTTCGCAATTCTTGGAAGATGGGGTCTGGCACGCAGATATTTGGACCTACTGAAACGCCCAGATTATGGGCCACCATGCTTGAAAGGTTTTCGAGCGATTCCATTTCCATCGTATCGCGGACGATAACCTTATTTGCGGATAGCCATTCTTCTGCTAGCTGCCCGACGGCAGATTGACGGGTGTGGCGGATGTATGGCATCGAGGCCAGAATGCGCATCGGGTCAGTTTCGGTGACTTCTGGCGAGGTCAGCAGCATGAGTTCTTCTTCATAAAACGGCATCCAATTCAAGTTGGAAGGTATGCGCTTTGGTTCACTAAGCACTGCGGCATCCAATGATCCCCGTTCAACCTGTTCAAATAGATTTGGTGACAAGTCGGGAACCACACGGATGTGAAGGTCGGGGTACGTTTCGACCAGTTTTTTGACCGACTTTGGGATGAGACCACGAATGGTTGAGGGAATTGCACCAAGACTCAAATCGCCAATCATGCGTGGATCACCAGTAAGGTCGTCGAGGATCGTCTCGTATGACATCACGACGGCCTTTGCCTTTGGCACCAACGCCTTTCCTAGCTGATTTAACTGTGGTGTTTTTTCAGACCGGTCAAAAAGCGCTACATCAAACAAGGCTTCCAGCCGTTTCATTTGCTGTCCAACAGCCGCATGGGTCACGTGCACCTTGTCGGCAGCGCCCTTAAAATTCCCGGCCTCGGAGATCGCGATCAAAGTCTTGAATAGAGAAATGGTCATTTTTGGCTCCCTTGTGCTGAATATTGAATGCGCGCCCATCTATCGTAAAGTAAATTTTTACAAGACAGTAAAAAAATATGAATTGCGTGAATGTAATTTTTACAAAAGATTGAAGAGGAACTCATTCGAAGGAACGCCTCTTGAGCATTGATAAGAAAATCGTCGACGATTTGGTTAGGAACGACATCTCATTTGTGACGACCGTGCCATGCAAGCAGTTGGCTGGTGTCATTGAAGAGGTCGAGGACCGCGATGAGATTTTTCACATTCCGTCCAACAACGAAAACGAAGGCATGGGGCTTTGTGCAGGTGCGTTCATGGGCGGCAAACGTCCTGCGATCATCATGCAAAACACGGCCATCGGCGTCACGATCAACACGCTGGCGACGTTGACCCAATTCTACCGGATGCCACTGCCGATGCTGATTTCGTACCGTGGCGAATTGCGTGAACCGGTGGCGTGCCAAGTAGAGATGGCAGTACACACTAAGGCGTTGTTAAATCAGCTCAATATTCCGACATATCACTTCCACAAGGAAAGCGATGCGGATGAGTTCGACGCGATCCTGAAATATACATTCATGTGCAATAAACCTGTGGCGATCCTGACAGATGCGTCGTTCTGGGGAGGCTACGGCGACCAATGATTAGATCAGAAATCCTGCGTGATATCGCGCCAGTCCTGAACCCGCACCTTGTCGTTTGTAACATTGGTTTGCCAAGCCAAGAGCTGCATATGATCGACGACAATGAGCGTAACTTCTACATGCTCGGCACCATGGGGCTGTCGTCCTCCATCGGTCTGGGGCTTGCTTTGTCGCAGCCTAAAACCGTGATTTCCATCGACGGTGATGGCTCTGTTTTGACGAACCTTGGCACGCTGCCAACAATAGCCAACAACGTGGCTGACAACTACATCCTGCTGATCATCGACAACGGATCCTATGGGTCCACGGGCGATCAACCGACATACGCTGGCTTGAAAACCAAGCTTGAAGCCGTGGCATCCGCCTGTGGTTGCGACAACGTGGTGACCTGCCAAGATGTCGACACGGCCAAAGTCCTGCAAGCTGCCATCGACAGCAAACAGATGACCGTGATCGTGTCCAAGTGCGATAGCGGCAACATCAAGCTGCCAGTGATTACCTTGGACCCCGTCACGATCCGCGATCGATTTATGACAGCAGTACGAGACTAACATCTAGACGAATTTAGACGAACCACAGCAATTTCTGGGAGGAACACTATGCTGAGAAGATCAATCCTAAAAACCGGCGCAGCGCTCGCTGTTATGGCAAGTTTTGCCACTGGCGCATCTGCGGAAATCGACGGTCCGGTTAACTATATCATCCCCTTCGGCCCGGGCGGCGAATCAGATATTTCTGCGCGTTTGCAGCAACCGTTTTTCAAAGACAAGTTCGGC
>JASJIO010000086.1:0-12543 GCA_037625035.1 Amylibacter sp. | reverse complement strand
CTTGGAATAAGTGCAAGGGTGCGGATTTATCTAGAGAGCACAGAAATCACCAGGTTCGCGGCCGAGATTGCCAAAAGAATGTTGATAAGTTTGGTGAAGCCCGCGTTGCCCATACGTTCAAACACACGCACACCGATGCTGGCGGCGATCAGAGTTAGGGGGATTGCGACGGTGGCGGTGTAAAAGAACTGTTTGTCGAGATACCCCCAGTAGGCAAACAGGATCATTGAGAAGAGCCCCATCGAGAGGTTGAAGGCTTGGAACACACCGCGTTTTTTTGGCTTGGACCAGCCAAACAGGCCTGACCAGATAGTGGTTACCACGCCAGAAAGTGCAGAGATGCCGCCAAAAATTCCGCCGATGAAACCGGCAATGACGTGAAAACGTTCTGCGCTACGGGGCAAGGAGAAACGCGATTGCAAGGTTAAAACATAGGTGAGGTTGAGCACAATCAGGCCCGCCACGAATATTTTGAATGTTGGGAGTGGAATGAGCGGCAGGATGAGGATGCCAATTGGAATGCCGATCAACCCGCCAAGCGTAAGGGGGACAGCACGTTTTGCATCAATCATGCGCCAGATGCGGGGCAGGGTCATCAATTGGCTGGCAGTCATGCAAACCGCCATCAAGGGGACCACAGATGTGGGCGGCAAGATGAGCAGCCAAAAGCCAGCGGACATCAGTGCAAAGCCGAAACCCGTTAACCCGTTAATGAAACCGCCAGCGAGTGCGCCAGCGGCCAAAAGAAGAATCTCCACTAGGCGTGTATCGCGCCGTCACCACAGGCGAGCGCAGCTTCGCGCATGGCTTCGGAGAAGGTTGGATGCGCGTGACAGGTCATAGCAACGTCTTGGGCCGAGGCACCAAATTCCATCGCCACGCAGATTTCGTGGATTAGATCACCTGCAGAGGGGCCGATCAAATGGCACCCAAGAATACGATCCGTTGATTTGTCTGCAAGGATTTTTACGAACCCATCGCCTTGATGCACCGCTTTGGCGCGACCATTGCCCTTAAACGAGAATTTACCGATTTTGTACTCGACGCCTTCGTTTTTCAGTTGTTCTTCGGTTTTACCAACGGATGCGACTTCGGGCGTGGTATAGATCACGCCTGGAATAACACCGTAGTTTACGTGGCCCTGTTTGCCAGCGAGCTCCTCTGCGACGGCCATGCCTTCGTCTTCTGCTTTGTGGGCCAGCATCGGCCCCTCAATCACGTCACCGATTGCGTAAACACCTTCGATGTTGGTTTTCCAATGGGCGTCAGTTTTCACTTGGCCACGTTCTGTTATTTCACCACCTAAATCAGTGAATCCGAGGCTATCTGTGAACGGGCGACGACCTGTGGCGACCAGAACAACATCCGCGTCGATGGTGTGGATTTCGCTTTTCTTACGGTCCTCGTAGGTGAGCTTTGCTTTGGTTTTTGACGCGTCAACGGATTGAACCGCAGCGTTTAAGATGAATTTCAAGCCCTGCTTTTTAAGAGTGCGTTGCAGGATTTTGCCTGTTTCTGCATCCATTCCAGGTGTGATGTGGTCAAGGAATTCAATAACGGTGACGTCTGATCCAAGGCGCGCGTACACCGAGCCGAGTTCTAGGCCAATGACACCAGCGCCGATGACAGCGAGCGTTTTTGGCACTTTGTTCAATTCCAACGCACCGGTTGATGTCACTACGACTTTTTCGTCCACTTCAACACTTTTCAGTGCGGAGGGTTCGGAGCCTGTAGCAATCACGATGTTTTTGGCGGTGTGTTTGTCACTGCCGACGGTAACCTCGCCTTTCGCGGTGATTTTGCCCCAACCTTTGATGTGATCTACTTTGTTTTTCTTCAGCAGGAACGCAACGCCAGCGGTGTTTTGTTCGATGGTTTCTTGCTTATAGGTCAGCATTTGTTTCCAATCGACGGATTGTGTTTTGCCCTTGAGCCCCATCGCCGCAAAATTGTGCTGGGCTTCGTGCAGCATGTGGGAGGCGTGCAACAATGCTTTGGATGGAATACAACCGACGTTCAAACACGTGCCACCGAGCGTTTCGCGCCCTTCAACGACTGCGGTTTTCAGGCCGAGTTGCGCGCAGCGAATAGCGCAGACATAGCCGCCGGGGCCGCCACCGATAATTATTACGTCGTAGTCGGCCATGTCGTGTCCTTTCGAGGAAATCTTTTAAAACTTTTTACTGTGCTTTAGGCGGGAGTGCCAGACTAATCGCCACGATCGACCGCCAAGGTCAACCAAGTGTGACTGTGCGCCCGTCAGGTGTTTTGTAGGTGGCTGTGATGTGTTTTTGTGGCGCGTGTTCCACATGCAGGCGGGTATCTTGAACGTCGATCGCCTTGAACAAAGCGTTGAGCGCATCTGCTTGGGGGGCTTTGATAGTCAGTTTGGTAAGGATCAGGCCTTCATCCGCCATCTGGTTTGAAATATGCGGACCTGTTGGCCATTCGATAAGTGGCGGAGCCGTGCCGTTAAGGGCGAGTGTGCGATCTTCGCGTAGCACCAGTATCCAATGCACATCACCACGCGCAGAATTGATCAACTCGCCAAGGTCAACACCAGCTTCGCGGGCCAATCTCACATCCCGCTGCGCATCATCTGTTCGCAGGATAACGTTTTGAATATGCGGACCAGCGGCAGTTTTCGCGACGACTTCTGGGTTATCGAGATCAAACGCGCGGGGCGTTACAGGATCGGGTTGGTTCGGGTCATTTGCGATAATCTCGAGGTAACTGTCATCACCCGTGGCCATTAAGCAGTTATGCGTGCCAACGCCTTGGTGAACGCCGCCAAAAGGAACAGTCAGGCCAGTGATATTGCGCACGTAATCTACGCCGATATCCAGCGTTGTTGCCGCAAGGGCGAAGTGGTCGATACGGATCATATCAATGCCGCCAGCAACATGACCAACGTTGCGCCAAAGCCCACAAACCAAATGAGCGAACGCCACGGGGTCCAGCCAAAATAATAGGCGGGGACATAGGCGATGCGGGCGAAAAGATAGACCCAAGCGCAGCTTATGGTAAGGCTAGTGGATTGGCCGCCAACGGTTACGACAACGACTGCGATAGTGAAAAGGATCAGGCCCTCAAAGTGGTTGTTAAAGGCCCGCATCACGCGGCCAGAATTGTCGCTTAACAGCTCCGCCAAAGGTCTCCCAAGACGGGACGGATCACGCGGAGAGGCGGTTTTGGCAACCCCAACATCGAGGTTCACGATCACAGACATGATGGCGAATTGAACCACTTGAAGAAGGGCGGCGTAGGTGAGGATGGTGAGTTCAGGTGTCATGCGCGCTTTCTTGGGGTGTCTGTACAAAGGACGGTGCCGTCATTGGGGCAGGTTATCGTCGGGCCGTCAACGCCTGTGTCGCGGTGTTGATGTGAGCGCGACGGGATATCACCCTTTTTTGAATGAGGGCCGAGGCTGACGACGATTTCGACTTTGGTGGTGTAGTCGCAGTTGGGGTAGCTAAGGACTTTGGGGGAGAGGTAGGCCATTTTTATGCAATTCACCCATTATTGTGGCTCTAAGTAATTTTTGATGCTTTTAATAAGGATTGTCACAACCCCGGATGCAAAGGCTAACAGCGCGAGCAGCCCTGCAACGCAATTGAGAGAAATTATCCGTCTGTCCCAAAATTTAGCATAGCGATTTTCGGAATGCGTTGCCGTATACGAATATGAAATCAAAAGCGCAAAAAGAACTCCCAACAAGCCGACGAGAAACATCGCCAATGCGCATTTGATTGACTGCAAAGGAATTGTAATTCCTGTTTGAGCTGACGTGCTTCCAATGAAATCTACTCAAGCGAGAATTGCGCCACCGTTTAAAGTTAGAATGGTGCGTTGAAACGTTAGACCGAGCGTGTTCGCTCGATCCAACCGTGAACTCTCCGAATTTGTTTTATTAGTCATTCAAAATAACTACAAATCCATCAACAAACGTCGCGGATCCTCAAGCGCTTCCTTAACGCGAACCAAGAACGTCACAGCGCCTTTACCATCCACAACGCGGTGATCGTAGGACAGGGCGAGGTACATCATCGGGCGGATTACAACTTCGCCGTTGATGGCCATTGGGCGGTCTTGGATTTTGTGCATCCCTAAGATACCCGATTGTGGTGGGTTCAGGATCGGTGAAGACATCAGTGAGCCGTAGACGCCACCATTAGAGATGGTAAACGAGCCACCTTGCATATCGGCCATTGAAAGTTTGCCATCGCGTGCGAGGCCACCCAAACGGCTGATCTCTTTTTCGATTTCTGCGAAAGACATTGCATCAGCGTCTTTGACCACGGGAACCACAAGGCCTGTTGGTGTGCCAGCAGCGATGCCCATGTTGACGTAGTTTTTATACACGATGTCTGTGCCGTTGATTTCGGCGTTCACTTCGGGTACTTCGCGCAGGGCGTGGTTACAGGCTTTGGTAAAGAAGGACATGAAGCCAAGTTTGACGCCGTGCTTTTTGAGGAACAAGTCTTTGTATTCATTTCGTAAAGCCATGACCTCGGTCATGTCCACTTCGTTGTAAGTGGTCAACATCGCGGCAGTATTTTGGCTGTCTTTTAGACGGCGCGCGATAGTTTGGCGAAGGCGTGTCATCTTCACACGTTCTTCGCGGGCAGCCTGATCTGCGGCAACTGGGGCTGCAGGTGCGACTGCGCTTGGGGCAGACGCCACGGTTGGGGCAGGTGCAGATGAAGCGTTCATTACGTCCTCTTTCATGATGCGGCCATCGCGACCTGTGCCAGTTACTTGATCTGCAGTTAGGCCTTTTTCAGCCATCATTTTTTTTGCAGAGGGGGCGTTTTTCATGCCGTCTTTGGTGATTTCTGGTGATGCAGTTGCAGCCACAGGTGCGGCGGCAGCTGCAGATTTTGCGCCCGCTGTGCCAGATGCGATAACGGCCAATTTACCGTCTGCTTCTACGGTAACGCCGCCAGCTGCAAGGATTTTTGACAGTACACCAGCGGCAGGTGCGGGTACTTCGACGCTGACTTTGTCGGTTTCTAATTCACACAGCATTTCATCTACTGCAACGCTGTCGCCCTCGGCTTTGAACCATGTGGCAACGGTTGCTTCAGTTACGCTTTCGCCAAGTGCCGGAACCATCACGTCAACATCTGCGCCACCGCTGCTTGCGGGTGCAGCTTCTGCTTTTGGTTCTGCTTTGGCGGGTGAAGCGGTTGCTTGACCGCCCTCAGAAATTACGGCGAGAAGGGCATCAACGCCCACTGTTGTTCCCTCGGCCGCGACTATTTCACCAAGGGTTCCTGCAACAGGGGAAGGAACCTCGACTGTGACTTTGTCGGTTTCAAGTTCGCACAACATTTCATCCATGGCAACGCTGTCGCCCGGTTTTTTAAACCAAGTCGCGATGGTGGCTTCGGTTACGCTTTCGCCTAGGGTTGGTACTCTTACGTCGGTCATGATTATTTACCTTCCAATGTCAGCGCGTCATTCACGAGCGCGGCTTGTTCTGCTTTGTGCTGGCTTGCTAGGCCAGTAGCTGGCGAAGCGGATGTGTTGCGACCTACGTAAACTGGCCGTGTATTTTTGTGCTCGATCCGAGTGAGAATCCATTCAATGTTGGGCTCCACAAAGGTCCACGCGCCCTGATTTTTTGGTTCTTCCTGACACCAGACAAATTCAGCGTCTGGGAAGCGGGACAATTCCTTAACCATGGACTGCGCGGGGAATGGATAGAACTGTTCAAGGCGCAATAGATAGACATCGGTGATGCCCCGTTTGTCGCGTTCTTCAAGTAGGTCATAATAGACTTTGCCAGAACACATAACGACCCGTTTGATCTTGCCGTCTTTGGCAAGTTTCGTGTCCGAGTTGCCGTATTGTGCATCGTCCCACAGCACACGGTGGAAACTGGAGCCTTCGGACATTTCATCCAAAGTGCTGACCGCCATTTTGTGGCGTAGCAGCGATTTTGGCGTCATCATGATTAGCGGCTTGCGATAACTGCGGTGCATTTGGCGACGCAAGATGTGGAAATAGTTCGCAGGTGTCGTGCAATTTGCAACGATCCAATTGTCATTGCCGCACATCTGCAAGAATCGTTCAAGACGCGCTGAGGAGTGTTCTGGTCCTTGGCCTTCATAGCCATGGGGCAGCAGGCAAACGAGGCCAGACATGCGCAGCCATTTGCTTTCGCCAGAGGAGATGAATTGATCAAACATGATCTGCGCACCGTTAGCGAAATCACCGAATTGTGCTTCCCAAAGAGTAAGCGCATTTGGTTCGGCGAGTGTGAAGCCGTACTCATAGCCAAGCACCGCGTATTCCGAAAGCATCGAGTCGATGACTTCGTATTCTGCGAGCGTGTCTGGAATGGAGTTGAGCGGCAAATATCGTTCTTCAGTTTTTTGGTCAATAATCCCAGAGTGACGTTGGCTGAATGTCCCGCGTGTACAGTCTTGGCCTGATAAGCGAACGGGATACCCCTCCGTCATCAATGTACCGAACGCCAAAGCCTCGGCGGTTGCCCAGTCAAAACCTTTACCCGTGTTGAACATCTCTTGCTTGGTTTCGAGCAATCGCGCCACGGTTTTGTGAACGTTATACCCTTTTGGAAGGGTGGTGATAGCTTTGCCGACTTTACGAAGATTTGTTTCCTCAACAGCAGTTGCACCGCGCTGATATTCTTCACCATGTTTATCAAGATGCGACCAGCGCCCATCGAGCCAATCTGCTTTGTTAGGTTTGTAATCCTTGCCGCTCTCGAACTCTTCGTTGAGGTAAGCTTGAAACGCGGCTTTTTGGTCTTCGATTTCACCCTCTGGGATCAGGCCATCGCGCACAAGACGTTCGGTATAAACCGCAAGCGTGGTTTTGTGCCCCTTGATCTGTGTGTACATTTCAGGGTTGGTGAACATCGGTTCGTCGCCCTCATTGTGACCAAAACGACGGTAACAAATGATATCCAAAACCACGTCTTTGTGGAACTTTTGGCGAAATTCGATGGCGACTTTGGCGGCATGAACCACGGCCTCTGGGTCATCACCGTTCACGTGGAAAATTGGTGCTTCGACCATCAACGCGATATCTGTGCAATACGGACTGGAGCGCGAATGGTGTGGCGCGGTGGTGAACCCAATCTGGTTGTTCACCACGATGTGCATCGTGCCGCCCGTTTTGTGCCCTTTTAGACCAGACAACCCAAAACATTCCGCAACAACGCCTTGGCCAGCAAAGGCCGCGTCGCCGTGTAATAGGATTGGCAGAACCTTGATCCGATCTACATCATCAAGCTGTCCTTGCTTGGCGCGCGCTTTGCCCAGAACAACGGGGTTCACGGCCTCTAGGTGGGATGGGTTTGCGGTAAGGGACAGGTGTACTTTGTTGTCGTCAAATTCGCGATCTGATGATGCGCCAAGGTGGTATTTAACATCACCCGACCCATCTACGCTTTCTGGTTTGTAACTGCCGCCTTGAAATTCATTGAAAATCGCGCGAAATGGTTTTTGCATCACGTTTGAAAGAACATTCAAACGGCCACGGTGAGGCATGCCGATGATGATATCTTGCACACCAAGTGCGCCACCACGTTTGATAATTTGTTCCATCGCAGGGATCAGGCTTTCGCCGCCATCAAGGCCAAACCGTTTGGTCCCAACGTATTTAACATGCAGGAATTTCTCAAATCCTTCGGCTTCGACCATCTTTTGCAGAATGGCTTTGCGGCCTTCTTTGGTGAATTGGATTTCTTTTCCGTAACCCTCAATCCGTTCCTTGAGCCAGCTGGCCTGTTCTGCATCGGAAATATGCATGTATTGCAGCGCGAACGTGCCACAATAGGTGCGTTTCACAATATCAAGGATTTCGCGCATTGTCGCGGTTTCAAGGCCAAGCACGTTATCGAGGAAAATGGGGCGATCCATGTCTGCTTCGACAAAGCCGTAGTTTGCGGGCTGCAGTTCTGGTAACTCGTCCTTGGCGTGCATTTTCAACGGATCAAGGTCGGCGTTTAGGTGGCCAACGATGCGATACGCGCGGATCAACATCAACGCACGTATACTATCAAGGACAGCTTGACGGATTTGACCTTCCGATACTGGAACGCCTTTTTCTTCGGCTTTCGCAGTGATCTTTTTTTCTGCATTTGCGGCGGGGTCTTCGCCCCATTGCCCATCAAGCGCGGAAGTTAGATCATCGGCGAGTTGTGGCGGCCAATCGGTACGTGCCCAAGACGGGCCGGCGGCTTCGGCCACCACTTCACCAGATGGATCACCCATCGCCTCAAAGAAATCCTGCCAAGCGGCATCCACCGCATTTGGGTCTTGTGCGAAGCGCGCGTAAAGCTGCTCCATGTATTCCGCGTTGTGCCCCTGGAGAAAGGATTCTGCGTGGAATTGATCGTTGGATGGGTGTTCGGTCATTGGATTACCTCAACATAAGCGATGATTGAAATATTTGAGAAGACGTTGTCGCGCGTTCAAAGGGAAAGATTGAGCACTACTTGCGCCGAAACATAGAAAATACATGGAGGCCATGCATTTGGTGATTTCGGCGCTTAGTTGCATCAGCCAATCGCCTTAAGCACTGCCTCGCCGAGACCTGCTGGGCTTTCCGCTACGATGATGCCTGCGGCTTTCATGGCTTCGATTTTGTCTTCTGCGCCGCCTTTGCCGCCTGCAACAATTGCGCCAGCGTGGCCCATGCGACGACCAGGGGGTGCCGTGCGGCCAGCGATGAAACCTGCTGTTGGCTTGGAACGGCCCTTCTTAGCCTCATCAGCAAGGAACTGTGCCGCATCTTCTTCGGCGGAACCGCCAATCTCGCCCAACATGATGATGGAATGTGTTTCTGGATCAGCGAGGAACATTTCTAGGCAATCAATGTGTTCAGTGCCTTTGATTGGGTCGCCGCCAATGCCAATAGCCGTGGACTGGCCAAGGCCGGCTGCTGTGGTTTGGCCCACGGCCTCGTAGGTGAGCGTGCCAGAGCGTGATACGATGCCAACAGAACCACGTTTGTGGATGTGGCCAGGCATAATGCCGATTTTACAGGCACCTGGCGTGATAACACCTGGGCAGTTCGGGCCAATGAGGCGGGATTTGGAGCCCTCTAGTGCACGTTTTACGCGCATCATATCAAGCACCGGTATGCCTTCGGTGATGCAAACGATCAATTCCATTTCAGCGTCGATGGCCTCTAGGATCGAATCTGCCGCAAAGGGCGGAGGAACGTAAATAACAGAGGCATTGGCGTCCGTGACGTGTTTTGCTTCGTGGACAGAGTTAAACACAGGCATGCCAAGATGAGATTGCCCGCCTTTGCCAGGGGTGACGCCGCCAACCATTTTTGTACCATATTCAATGGCCTGCTCCGAGTGGAACGTGCCTTGGGAACCCGTGATGCCTTGGCAAATCACTCTGGTGTTTTCATCTATCAGTACGGCCATGTTTTTGGTCCTTAAGTTGCGGCAGGCTTTGTCAGCAATGCCTGTATGTTGTCGTCGAGCCAGATTTTGGCTTTGTTGGTGAGTTTAAATTCGAAACCCGCTTCTAGCGCGGCGGCGCGCAAAGTGTGTTGGGTGAAATAATTGACGTGATCTGGATAGCGAAAGCCGGGCCATTTCGCCCCGACCAATCGGCGGTTTAGCGCGTTGAAATTCGGGACGCGGACAAAGGCTTTGCCACCGGGTTTAAGGCAGCGAAAACACCCAGCAAGCAATTCGCGGTACTGGACTTCGTGTTCCAAATAGCTGTGCATCATCACGCTGTCGAAATTATTTTCAGGTAGCGTGAAAATACGTTCAGCCCCGGCACCTTGGTAACATTCCCCGCCTAGTGCTTTCATCTTGGCATCTGCGCGGGCATGAAGATGTTTTGATATTTCAATGCCGTATGGCTCAAACGGCGCGGTCCATCGCACGACTTCGCCACAGCCAATATCCAGGATTTTACCCGCACCAAGAAGTTTAACGTATTTCGCCTGAGGATCACCTTTCAAGCGGTAGCCAAGTATGCGTGCGTGGTAGGCAGCACGTTTCAGGGGCCCGCGCTTCTTTTTGCGTTCCGCGTCTTCGGCCCAAAATGTCTCTTCCCAAGCGAAATATTCTTCCAAGGATTCGTATTCGGTTGGGTTTCGCAAGAACACAAAGCTGCAAATTTTGCACTTTCCAATCTTCCAAGTGTCTCGGGAAAATTGCGCCATGTTTGCCACGTTGGGCGTGTTACATGCTGGGCAAGGGCGATATGTCGTTGGCGCGTTCATTGCAATTGATCCCGCCAGTTTGCGGGCAGGCGATCTACGATGATGTAGGTTTTGATGCCAGTCTGTGTTGGCCGCGTGCCAACTTTGATCACGGCCATTCGACCGCGCAGCAATTCGCGCCCTTCGATAAGCTCAGTGCCTGATTTGGCGCTGTGGGTCGCAGGAAGCGGGATTATATGTCCAAAAATCGGTGGTGTTGCCATCTTTTCGCGCAAGGCATTAATCGCGATTTTTGTGTGATCGCCTGCAAAGGCCACTTCGCAATGACGCTCCTGAAAATCAGAGGTGTCGGGCGCTGGTGCGAGTGTTTTATCCCAGAACGTAAGGTTGAACGAGAGCGGCCCGTCAATGGCGCGTTCCATTGTTTGGGTGATACGTTGTTGAGTGTAACTTTTGTTGAAACACGCGTCAGTGAAAGCGGTGATTGCAGGTTCGCGCGCATCAGGAGTGGACGGTGAAAAGCATACGGCGCTTAGTGCAGCACAAAGCAAAGACGCTGGGGTAGAACCGGTTATGTGGTGGAAAACTGAACCCAACATCACAGGTTCCGCCTCTTGAACTTAATCATCACCTTGCCCTGTTTGACACGGATCAAATGGAACATGCTTGTGGTGCCGTCTTGGAAAAACGTTTTTGCTTTGCTTGAAAAGTGATGTTCGCGCAGTCGAGAGAACCCATTTTTACGCAGCACAGCCAAAGTTAGATTGAAGGCATGTATATGCGTATCATTCCGTGTGTAATTGGCATGAACTTCACACTTAATTTCGCGGGGTCCTTCGTTAAAAACGCAAACTCTTATTTTTTTGCGCACCTCGGGGCGGGCAAGCGTAATTCCAGCGCCGGTGCCTTTGAGGGCAAACCCAAACTGTTGAAACGATGCCAATGCGGTGTTGTCTTTATTGTAATTCAGGCAGGCCTGAACGCCCTGTTGCAATCGATTTGCCAAAGCCTCTGGGAGGTCGCCTGCCGTGGCAGGTAACGCCCCAAAAGTAATCACAGCGAAAGAGCAGAGGAGGCGTCGCATGTTCAGCCTTTAACCGCTTTCACGATTTTCTCAGCTGCGTCGCCCAGATCATCGGCGGCGATCACATCAAGGCCGCTTTCGTTGATGATCTTTTTGCCTTCGGCGACGTTTGTACCTTCTAGGCGAACGACTAGCGGCACTTTGAGGCCGACTTCTTTCACGGCTGCAACCACGCCCTCTGCGATAACGTCACAGCGCATGATGCCACCAAAGATGTTCACGAGGATGCCTTTGACTTGCGGATCAGACGTGATGATTTTAAAGGCTTCGGTCACTTTTTCAGTTGTCGCGCCGCCACCAACATCAAGAAAGTTGGCGGGTTCGGACCCATAAAGTTTGATGATGTCCATTGTGGCCATCGCAAGGCCAGCACCGTTCACCATACAGCCGATTTCACCGTCAAGCGCGATGTAGTTGAGATCGAATTTTGAGGCAGCGAGTTCTTTTGGGTCTTCTTCGGTTTCGTCGCGCAGATCGAGGATTGCTTTTTGACGATACAAAGCGTTGCTATCAAAGCCCATTTTCGCATCAAGACATTTCAGATCACCACCGTCAGTTACGATCAGCGGGTTGATTTCGAGCATTTCCATGTCCCGCGCGATGAACATTTTGTACAGTTGCCCGATCAGCGTGACGCACTGTTTGACCAGCTTGCCTTCAAGGCCGAGCGCAAATGCAACGCGGCGGCCGTGGAATGCAGACAGGCCAGATGCAGGGTCAACGGTGAAAGTGACGATTTTCTCGGGCGTGTTGGCGGCGACTTCTTCGATGTCCATGCCACCCTCAGTGGAGGCCACAAAAGACACGCGCGAGGAGGTCCTATCGACCAACAACGCGAGGTAAAGTTCTCTTTCAATGCCCGCGCCGTCTTCGATGTAGACGCGGTTTACTTGTTTGCCAGCGGTGCCAGTTTGTTGCGTGACCAATGTGCGGCCCAGCATTTTTTGCGCTTCTTCAGCGGCTTCGGCCACAGATTTCGTCAGGCGCACACCGCCTTGGTCACCAGCGGCTGCTTCTGTGAATTTGCCTTTGCCACGGCCACCAGCATGAATTTGTGCTTTTACAACCCAAAGTGGGCCATCCAATTCACCTGCTGCTGTTTTTGCATCTTCGGCGCGTAAAACCGCGCGACCATCAGAGACTGGCGCACCATATTCTTTAAGGAGTTGCTTGGCTTGGTATTCATGGATGTTCATGTTGACTGTTCCTTAAGGCAAATAATTTCCTATTTCGTGCCATAGAAAAAGGGGCGTTCAAAGGGTAAAACGCCAAAAATTGTTGATATC